>CAZNLT010000040.1:0-39135 GCA_964573705.1 uncultured Desulfobacterales bacterium | reverse complement strand
AAACGAGCTAATCTATCAGAAAAATCGGTGGTTGGCTACGGTTTTCAGGGAGTGGTTCAGCCCATGACACGAATACTGATACCAAAAGAATAATAAAAACTCAAATTCCTTGTGGCGTTTTTTCCATTCCGCCACCGAATGCATTCAGCCAGTCCTCCGCCTTCTTTTTTGAGACCAACAGAGCAAAGGTTCAGCAAAAATTTGCATTTTACTCTTGACAGGCGAAAGAAATATCAATTATACATTACATAATAAATTCGATTCATTAAATTTATAGGTCTTAATAAAAAAGATCATTCGATATTGGATAGGGTCTTTTTTACGCGTATAGCGGCCTTCGGCTGCATCCTTAAATACAGAAGGAGAAACCATGACGGTACCTGTACACGAGTACACCCCCGACACGACGAAACCCTTTCTTCAGGAGGTGATGGAGCGGTCGGGCCAGATGCTGACCGCCTGCTACCAGTGCCGGCGATGCGCCGCCGGGTGCACCGTCGGGGATGAAACCGGGTGTTTCACCCCGAACCTGCTGATTCGCACAGTGGTGCTCGGCGACCGGGAAACCGCCCTGAACAACGAACTGGTCTGGAAATGCGTCTCCTGCTATACCTGCGGCGTGCGCTGCCCCAACGACATTCAGACCGCCCGCATCACCGAAACCCTCAAAAAAATGGCCAAAGAGAGGCATGCCGAACCGCTTCAACCCAAGGTGGCCCACTTCCACGACGCCTTTGTGGAATCCTCCATTCGCTGGGGCCGGGTTAATGAAATGGAATTCATGGGGTTTTATGAACTGAAAAACGCACTCCAGGAGGCAAAGGTCAAAAACTACGAAGCCATCATTGAGGAACTCAAAGAACAGGCCAAACTCGGCCTGACCATGTTCAAGCTGGGACGGATGCACTTCGGTTTTCAGATAGCCAAGGGCCGCAAAGAGATCAAGGCCCTCTATAAAAAAGCGAAACGGAAACGGGCGGCATCGCTCGATGCAAACGCCTAAGGATAAAGGGGAAATAATTTATGGAAATCGCCTATTACCCAGGATGTTCCCTCCAACAGTCTTCTGCGCTGTATGATCTGCAAAGCCGCCGGATCTTCGAGGAACTGGGGGTCCGGCTCATGGAAATCGAAGACTGGAGCTGTTGCGGCGCCACATCCGCCGGAAAGGTGGACGATTTTCTGGCGGTGGCCCTGCCCGCTCGAAACATCGGCATCGCCGAAGCGGCCGGATTCACCGAAATGGTGATCCCCTGCTCGGCCTGCTACTCCAGAACCCTGGTGGCCCAGCAGCGGATGGCCGACGACACGCGCCTGAAAGAGGAGATCAACGAGGAAATCGGAAAAAAGGTCCGGGGAGATCTCAAGATCTCTTCGATTCTGGAGAGTCTCCTGCCCATCGTCACCGCCAAGGATTTCAAGCCCAAGGTGAAACGACAGTTCAGAGAACTCAAACCGGTCTGCTATTACGGATGCATGCTCACCCGGTTTCCCTACACTGTTCCGGTGCCCGACCGGGTGGAAAATCCCCAGGGAATGGAACAGGTTCTGGATGCGCTCGGCATCAAAGCCCTCGACTGGAACTACAAGACCTATTGCTGCGGCGCTTCCGCCGCCGTCAACGACAACCAGACCTCCCTGAGTCTGATGTCTAGAATCATGAAGGATGCGGTGGCCAGGGGGGCCAACTGTTTCGTGGTCACCTGCCCCATGTGTCAGATGAACATGGATGCCCACCAGAACGCCTTCTGTGAAAAAAACGACATCGAGGCCCGTCTGCCGGTCTATTTCATTACCGAACTTCTGGGAGCCGCCATGGGCATCGCTCCCGAGGAACTCCAGCTGGACCGGCATTTTATCGACGGCGCCCAACTCTTAAAGGAGTCCGAAAAAGATGAACGAAAAGAAAAATAACGTCAAACGCGGGTCGGTCCTGATCACCGGCGGCGGTATCGGCGGCATGCAGGCGGCCCTGGATCTTGCGGACAGCGGTTTCAAGGTCCACATGATTCAGAAGGAGTCCTCCATCGGGGGCACCATGGCCATGCTCGACAAGACCTTCCCCACCGGCGACTGCTCCATGTGCATGATCTCCCCTAAGATGGTGGAGGTCGGCCGCCATCCCAATATCGACATTCACACCCTTTCGGAGGTCACCGCGGTGGAAGGGGTTCCCGGAGACTTCAAGGTCACCGTGAAAGAGCAGCCCCGCTACGTCAGCCACGAACTGTGCACCGGATGCGGGGCCTGCGAAAAAAAGTGCCCCAAACTGGTGGTCAACGACTTCGAACAGGGGTTGAGCAAACGAAAGGCCATCTTCTCGGTGCTGCCCCAGGCGGTGCCCCACACCCGGGTCATCGACCCGGACGCCTGTATTTACCTCCAGCGAGGCCGGTGTAAGGCCTGTGAAAAATTCTGCCCTACCGACGCCATCATTTTCGACGACAAAGAAAAGGATTACCAGCTCGACGTGGGCGCCATCATCCTGAGCCCCGGGCTGGCCCGGTACAACCCCGAGATTCGGGGGGAACTCGGCTTCGGGCGATGGTCCAACGTGGTCACTTCCATTCAGTTCGAGCGGATTCTTTCGGCCTCGGGCCCCTTCATGGGCGAGATCAAGCGCCCCTCGGACGAGCGGCACCCCCGAAAGGTGGCCTGGATTCAGTGTGTCGGCTCCCGGGACCCGCGAAACGCCAACCCCTGGTGCTCATCGGTCTGCTGCATGTACGCCACCAAGCAGGCGGTCATCGCCAAAGAGCACGACGGCGCCATCGAGCCCACTATTTTCTATATGGAGATGCGGGCCTTCGGAAAGGATTTCGATAAGTATGTGGATCGGGCCAAAAACCAGTACGGAGTCACCTACCGCCGAGCCATGGTCTCGGATGTACGACAGGAACCGGGCTCCGACAACCTGATACTCCGCTACGCCAAGGAAGACGGCGCCCTGGTGGATGAGAGCTATGACCTGGTGGTGCTCTCCATCGGGTTTCAGCCCCACCCGGACGCCCTGGCATTTTCACAGACCTTCGGGATCGAGCCCAACCTTCACCGATTCGCCAAGACCACTCAGTTCGACCCGGTCGATACCACCCGGCCCGGGATCTATGTCACCGGCACCTTTCAGGGCCCCAAAGACATTCCCGAAACCGTGGCCCAGGGAAGCGCCGTGGCCGGACGGTCCATGGCCCTGCTGGGCGAGGCCCGGGGAACCGAAATCACCGAAGTGGAGCTTCCTCCGGAACTGGATGTTCGGGAAGAGGAGGCCCGGGTCGGGGTCTTTGTCTGCCACTGCGGGATCAACATCTCCCAGTCGGTGGACGTCAAGAAAGTGGCCGAGGATATCTCCAGGGAACCGGGGGTAGCCTATTCCGACGATCTCATGTACGCCTGCGCCCCGGACGGCCAGGAAAAGATCAAGGAGCTGATCAAAGAGCACCACCTCAACCGGGTCATCGTGGCCTCCTGCACCCCGCGGACCCATGCCCCGCTCTTCCAGGACACCATTCGGGACGCCGGCCTGAACAAATACCTGTTTGAACTGGCCGACATTCGGGAGCAGTGCTCCTGGTGCCACATGGGCCAGAAGGAGGTGGCCACCCAAAAGGCCACCGATATCGTCCGGATGAACGTGGCCAAGGCCCGCCTTCTGCAGCCGGTTGAAACCGACGCCATCGACGTCATCTCCAAGGGCATGGTCATCGGCGGCGGCATCGCCGGCATGTCCTCGGCCCTTTCCCTGGCCGACCAGGGATACGAGGTTCACCTGGTGGAAAAAGAGGACCAGCTCGGCGGGCTCGCCGGAAACGTCTATCGCACCCTCGACGGCAGCGATGTCCAGTCCTTTGTGAAAGCCAAAATCGCCGAAGTCGAGGCCCACCCCCGAATCGTGGTCCACACCGGCGCGGAGGTCTCCAATACCGGCGGGTATATCGGCAACTTCAAGACCACCCTGACCAACGGGGATGAGTTCGAACACGGCGCCATCGTGGTGGCTTCGGGCGGAGTCGAATACGAGCCCGACGAGTACGGCTTCAAAGACAGCGACAAGGTGATCACCCAACGGGACCTTGAAAAACGGATCGCCGGGGGACTGGACGAAACCGGAAAGCATTATGCCATGATCCAGTGCGTGGGCTCCCGAGAGGAACCCTTCAACTACTGCTCCCGGGTTTGCTGCCAGGATGCGGTCAAAAACGCCATCGCCATCAAGGAGAAAGACCCCGCCGCGAGCGTCACCATCTTCTACCGGGACATTCGAACTTACGGCCTTCGGGAGGATTACTACCAGAAGGCCCGGGAGCTCGGGGTGCTTTTCGTCCGGTTCGATGTCGAAAACAAACCCGATGTGGACGTGACGGGTTCCAAAATCCGCATCAAGGCCTTCGACGCAGTCATGAACCGGGAAGTGGCCTTCACCGCCGACTACCTGGTTCTTTCAACGGGATTGCGCCCTCATCCCTCCACGGAACGGATCAGCAAGCAGTACAAGCTGACCACCAATGCGGACGGCTACTTTCTGGAAGCCCATGTCAAGCTGCGACCGGTCGATTTCCCCAGCGATGGAATCTATGTCGCGGGTCTGGCCCATGCCCCCAAGAACGTGGATGAAACGGTGAGCCAGGCCCTGGCCGCATCCGGACGCGCCGGGGCACTGCTTTCCCACGACCGGTTGAGCGTATCCGGGATCATTTCCAAACACAACCGGGACATGTGCATGTCCTGTCTGATGTGTATGCGGCTCTGCCCCTTCGGTTCGCCCTTTATCGACGAAGACGGCAAGATCAGCCACAACGAGGTGATCTGCACCGGGTGCGGCATCTGCGCGGGGGTCTGCCCGGCCAAGGCTTTTCAGGTCAACAGCTTCCGGGACGACCAGATCTTCGCCATGATCGACGCGGCCACCCGGGACATCGGGGCCTCGGTTTAAGTCGACACGGATCGCACGGGCGTCGGCTTGGGCCGACGCTTGTGTCCGAATCTTCGAACCCATATAAACAAGGGAGATTGCATAGAATGACCGCACAAGCTCAAGCGGCTGTTAAAGGGGCCAAAACCGAAGAAGCGCCCCCCATCGAGCCGGTTCGCGACATCCCCACCGACTGGGAGCCGAGCGTCCTGGCCTTCGCCTGCCATTATTGCGCCTTTGCGGCGGCGGACTTGGCCGGAGTGATGCGCCTCTCCTACTCCCCCAACGTCAAGATCATCCGCCTTCCCTGCACCGGTAAGATCGACCACTCCTATGTGATGCGCGCTTTTGAGCGGGGGGTGGACGGTCTCTTCGTGGCCGGATGACTGGAGGGACAATGTCATTTCCTGGAAGGAAATACCAACGCGGCCAAACGGATTCGACACATGAAAACCCTGCTGCCCCGGGTGGGCATCGACCCCGAGCGATTGGAAATGTTCAACCTTTCCGCAGCCATGGGCCCCCGGTGGGCGGAAATCTGCAACGAATTCACCGATAAAATCAGACAACTCGGCCCTTCTCCGATCTGGTACGCCCTGCGGAAGAAGACGGGAAAGGAGTAAAGAATAATGATTGTAGGCGAACAGAAACCTCTGGATGAAATTTGGGGGATGATCAAGGACCATAAAAAGGTCCTGATATTCGGCTGCAACACCTGCGTGGCGGTCTGCCAGCAGGGGGGCAACAAAGAAGCCGAGGTGATGGCGTCGATGCTCCGGATGCGGGCCACTCAGGAAGGAAGCGGAATTGAAATTATAGACTCCGGCATCGAACGCCAGTGCGAACACGAGTTTTTCGAAAAGTCCGAACCGATGATTGAGGGTGTAGACGCGGTGCTCAGCACCGCCTGCGGGATCGGGGTCCAGTTCATGGCCCAAAAATACGACATTCCGATCTATCCCGGACTCAACACCACCTTTCTGGGGGCCGTGGAACAGGCCGGCGTGTTTACCGAAAAATGCCAGGCCTGCGGTCAGTGCATCCTCGGAGAGACCGGCGGGATCTGCCCCATCGCCCGGTGCGCCAAGCGGGTCCTGAACGGCCCCTGCGGCGGCTCCACCCAAGGCAAGTGCGAAATCAGCAAGGACACCGACTGCGCCTGGCAGCTCATCGTGGATCGGCTCAAGCTGTTGAACAAGATGGAAAGGTACGAGGAACTCACCCCCATCAAGGACTGGTCCACCGACAGAGCCGGCGGACCCCGAAAACTGGTCAGGGAGGATCTTGTAGAAAATGAGTGACAACAATCTGAAGACGCCCAGCAAGCTGGAAAAGATACTCAAGGCGGGCCACTTTGCCGTCACCTCCGAATGCGGCCCCCCCCGGGGCAGCGATCTGGAACCGGTGGCCAAAAAGGCCGAATTGATCAAGGACCACGTCGACGCCATCAACATCACCGACAACCAGACCTCGGTCTGCCGCATGAGCTCTTTGGCGGCCTGCATTCGGCTCAAAACCATGGGGCTCGAGCCGGTTCTCCAGATGGTCACCCGGGACCGGAACCGGATCGCCCTGCAAAGCGACATCCTCGGAGCCGCGGCCTGGGACATTCACAACATTCTCTGCCTCTCCGGAGACCACCAGAGCTTCGGCGACAGCGCCGCCGGCCAGAACGTCCACGACCTCGACTCGATGCAGCTGCTCCAGACCGTCCGCCGAATGCGGGACGAAGGCAAGTTCCTGGGCGGAGACGAGATCAAGCGGCCTCCCCGAATGTTTGCCGGAGCCGCCGCCAATCCCTTTGCCGACCCCTTTGAAATCCGGGTCAACCGGCTGGCGAAAAAAGTGGCGGCCGGGGCCGAGTTCATCCAGACCCAGTGCATCTACAATCTCGATAAATTCGAAGAGTGGATGAAAGGGGTGGTCGACCGGGGGCTCCATGAGAAGACCTACATCATGGCCGGACTCACCCCCATGAAGTCGGCCGGCATGGCCCGGTACATGAAAAACCGGGTACCCGGAATGGACGTACCCGAAGAGGTGGTCAAACGGCTGGCCGACACCCCAAAAGACAAACAGGCCGAAGAAGGCATTAAGATCTGCATCGAATCGATCCAGCGCCTCAAGGAAGTGGAAGGCGTCCGCGGATTCCATGTCATGGCCATCGAATGGGAGGAAATGGTGCCGGAAATCGTGGAAAAATCCGGTCTGCATCCCAGACCCGAAGTGTAGGAGAGACCATGAAGACCTTTGAAGACCTCATTCAAGACGTCCAGAAACCAGGGCTCTGCCACCGTTGCGGCGGGTGCGTCACCTTCTGCACCGCCATCAATTACGGCGCACTCGAATTGAGCGAGGAGGGGATTCCCCAGTTTGCGGACCGTGAAAAATGCATCGAGTGCGGGATGTGCTATTCCATATGCCCGGAGATTGATGAATTCCAGGAAGAAACCAAAAACCTCATCGGGTGGGAGCCGCCCATGGGGCGGGTCCTGGAGACCTCCTTGGCCCGGGCGACCGATCCTGCGGTGCGCGACAAGGCCACCGACGGCGGGGTGGTCACCGCCTTGCTGCTGCATCTCTTCGATCGGGGCCATATCGACGGCGCCATCGTCACCCGACAGACGGGGCCTTTTCAGCGGGAACCCTGGATGGCCACCACCCGCCAGGAGATCCTGGATGCCGCCGGGTTTTTCATCGATAGCTCCCACGGTATGGACCATTTCGGGAAAGGGTATTCCACCTTTTCACCCTCCGTGTCCGAGTTCCGCTCCCTCATGCAGAAAGGGCTCCGCCGGGTGGCGATGGTGGGTACCCCCTGCCAGATCAAGGCGGTCCGCAAAATCGAGGCCATGTCCATCGTGCCGTCGGATTCCATCCGTTACTGCCTCGGGCTCTTCTGCTCCGGCAACTTCATCTTCGATGACGAGGCCAAGAACAAACTGGCCGCAGCCGGCAATTTCAAGTGGGAGAATGTCTATAAAATCAATATCAAAGATCAGTTCATCGTCAAACTGAACACCGGTGAAACCAAAACCATTCCCCTGGATCAGCTCGATTTTATGAAACGGTACGCCTGCCGGTATTGCCCGGATTACGCCTCCGAATACGCCGACGTCTCCTTCGGCGGCATCGGCGCTCAAGAAGGCTGGACCACCGTCATCGCGCGCACCCCCGAAGGCCGTGCTATCTATCACGACGCCCAGGCCAAGACGCTGGAGGTCTACGACTTCAAGACCAAATCGGACTATCCCGCTCAGATTCAGACCCAGGTCAGAGACGCCTCCAATCGGAAAAAACGGTACTCGGAAAAGATGCATGATGAACTGGTAAAGTCCCGTGCGGAATCGACATCCTGATTGCGGTTTCTGTTGATTTAAAGAGAAAGATCTGGCAGATTAAGGAGCGGGTAACGTGAGGTCGGATGAACGCATGAATAAAGGAGGAAACGCATGAGCGAAAAAAAGAGGATATTGGTGGTGGATGATGAACCGGATTTCGCGGCCATCGTTCAGAAAAACCTTGAAAAGGAGGGGTTCAGCGTGGAGGTCGCCTACGACGGAGTCGAGGGGCTCGAAAAGGTCAAGGCCAACCCTCCCGACTGCATCGTACTGGATGTCATGATGCCGGAAAAGGACGGGTATGAGGTCTGTAAAGAACTCAAGGCGGACGAAAAATACGCCGACATCCCCATCGTCATGCTGACCGCCGTCGCCGACCACGTCTCCTCCACCCGATACTCCCATGCCGACGGCATGTCCATGGAGGCGGACGACTACCTTCCCAAACCGGCTTCGGCCGAGGACATCACCGACAGCATTCGCAGCCTGATCGACTGAGCCTGAAAAGACGCAATCAAATGCCGGGCCCTGCTCCGTTTCGGAGCAGGGCTTTTTTCGGCTTTGATCATCGTTTCGGAAAAACTGAATATCAGACAGGCCGCCCCAGGATTTTTTTCCGGGACGGGAAGCTGTTTGAGCGGAAGCAAGTTCTTGCCGGGCCGGATAAAAATCCTGGGGCGGCAGAAGAGGTGATCATGGCGCCTTTTTTCAGGTGATGGTGAAGTCGAAATCCCCGAGTTTTGAATCGGATTCGTGCTTCTCCTCAGGTTCAGGTTCCATTCGTAACTTGGGGTTGTCCCGGTGCCGGTTCTGGTCCCGATTCGTCTTCTTTTCCAGGTTCTTCTGAACCGCGGCCGTCAGATCGATGCCGGTCTGGTTGGCGATGCAGGTCACCACAAACAGAACATCCGCCAATTCATCGGCCAGGCCGATCTCCGCTTCGGAGGGCTTGGCACTCTGATCGCCGTAGGTGCGAGACATGATCCGGGCCACCTCCCCCACTTCTTCCATCAGTTGGGCCAGGTTGGTCATCTCTGAAAAATAGCGCACCCCGATCCGTCGAATCCACTCATCCACCAACTGCTGGTATTCCCGCAGGCTTACATCGCGCATAGAATCCCCCATCGACTCACAGCTGGGCTGTGCGGCCCTGGCCGAAGGCCTCGCCCCAGGCATCCACCAGCTTTTCCGTCCGCTTTTGAAGCCGGCGGGCGATGACGACGTTACTCAGTTTTTCCATGATCGCATATCCCAGGGCCGGGTCCTTCTGAAACCGGGCCTTGAGATCGGCGGCCGAAAGGGCGAACACGCGAACCGGTTCCAGGCATCGGGCTGTAGCGGTGCGGGCCTCCGAGGCCGCCAGGGAGGACCAACCGAACACCTCTCCGGCTTCGATCCGGTCCACCGTAATCGGGGTTTCCACCTTTTCGTAATGGGCCTGCTTGGCTTCTTCGTATCGAATATCGGCCTTCAGAATGCGATCTTTGAAAACGATGCTCAATTCCACGCTGCCCTCCATCACCCCGTACAGGGTATCGGCCGGATCACCGCTGTTGAAGATGACCTCATCCTCTTTAAATTCCCGAATCGTACACTGATCGGCGATCTCCCGCAGGTTGTCTTCGGACACCCCCGAGAAGAAATCAAATTTTGAAACCATTTCTTTATTTTCCATAGACCCTCCTTACCGTCTCACATGATCCTTTCCATTCCGTGTCCGTCCCCGTCCGCTCGGCATAGGCCCTTTTCCCCATTCGTCTTCCGGACCAGTGAAACATCCAGTAAAGAACCCCGCAGGCGAACACGAACTCACGAATTTCATACTGGGTATTGGCATACCGAAACACCGGGTGGCAGAGCATGAAAAACCCGGTCGCTCCTATAATGACCATCAAATGGGCCTGGTTCAAGGCGCTGCCCCAAACCCACAGCAGCAGGCACACCACCGAAATCACCAGCAGAACCGCACTGGCGCCCAGCTCAAACACCCCGCTTTCCCGGGTGACCTGAAGCAGCAAACGCCGGTTTTGAGGCAGATACCGGGTCAGGGCCACGATGGTAATGACCGATCCCATGACCATAAAATGGAGCACCAGAATCAATCTTTGTAGAAAACGGGCCATGCGATTGCCTCGATTTCGGACCGAAAGTCCCTCCTTTTGTTTATTGGGGCCTGCCGGTTTTTGTCATATGAGCGGCGGCGACGGCTTCATGGAAATGCTAACACAGGTGGATAAAAAGTAAATCATTATTACTTTCATCAAAATACAGGCCGCATTCATCGACGGATTGAAACCGTTTTTCGAAATGGGAAGGAGGAATAGATGAACCTGGAAGGAAAAACAGCGGCCATCACCGGTTCCGGCCGGGGCCTGGGCCGGGTCGCTAAATTCTCTCCCGTAAGGATCTGGATCAATTGCCGTGAGCGCACGTCGGGCATTTGCGGGGGCAGTTTTCTTAAAAAACCGGCCAGGGCTTGAAAAGCGCGAGGAATATTAGTAGATATCCTGAGGTTGAAATATTGGCTCTATTCGAACACTTTGAGGAGAGATACACAAGATGATGAAACGGAAGTCACTCGCGTTTAAACTGGTGGTCGGAGGAATTCTGGCCGTATTGATTCCGGTTGGATTCGTCGGTTTCTTTTCGGTGATCCGGTCCTCCGATGCCCTGACGGACCTTTCAAAGGCCCAGGCGGTCACCCTGTCACAGGTACTGGCGGACATGACCGAACTGGCCCTGGAACAAGAGATCAAAATCACAAAAGAACTGGCTGCGGGCAACGCCACCATTGAAGCGGCCCAGGCGGTTCAAACTTCGGGGGTCCAACAGGCCGACCGGGAAATCGGAAACCTGATCCGAAAATTGCGCCACGCCATGGCCCGAATCGGCGCCGATTATGAAGCGATGGTGGTCACCGATCCCAAAGGGATTGTTTTTGCCGGCTACGGAGAAGGCGAATTGGTCGGTGTTTCGGTGGCGGACCGCCCTTATTTTGAGGCGGTGGTGAAAGATCGACAAGCCAAGGTGGGCACCATGATCCAATCCAGGATCACCCGGAAACCGGTGATCCCAATCGCCTCCCCCATCTTTTCCGACTCGGATCAACTCATCGGGGTGTTTATTTCGGTATTGAAGGCCGATTTTCTGGTCGAGGAAATCACCTCCATCGAAATCGGAGAGACCGGCTATCCGTATCTGCTGAACGAAAACGGCCTGGCCATCGCCCATCGCAATACGGAACTGGTCTTTAAAGCCGATATCAACAAGCTGGAGGGCATGGAAGTCATCGCCCGGCGGATCGCCAGAAGAGAAACCGGGGTGGAGAGCTACATATTCCAGGGCACCCCCAAAATCGCCGGTTTTACGTCCATTCCGCTCACCGACTGGACCATGGTCTTTACCCAGGATGTGGCGGAATACCTCGCGCCGTCCAGGCAGATTCAATACACCATCTGGCTCGGCGGGGGCTTTTTCCTGTTGGTGACGATTTTTCTGATTCTCTATTTCGCCCGCCGCATCAGCCTGCCCATCATGAACTCCATGGAGATGATCTCCGAAAGCTCCGAACAGGTATCGGCCGCCTCCACCGAGGTATCGGCCACGGCCCAGTCCCTGGCCGAGGGCGCCAGCCAGCAGGCGGCCTCTCTTGAGGAGACCACATCCTCTCTGGAGGAGATGTCTTCCATGACCCGCCAGAACGCCGAACATGCCCAGCAGATGAAGATCTCCAGGGACGAGGCATTTAAATCCCTTCAGTCGGCCAATGAATTCATGAAAAAGACCGGCGAGGCCATGTCCTCCATTCAGAACCGCGGGGATCAGGTCTCCACGATTGTCAAGAACATCGACGAGATCGCCTTCCAGACCAACCTGCTGGCCCTCAATGCCGCGGTGGAAGCCGCCCGCGCCGGAGAGGCCGGGGCCGGGTTCGCGGTGGTGGCCGACGAGGTACGAAATCTGGCCATCCGCGCGGCCGAGGCCGCCAAAAACACTCAGGATCTGATCGAAAAAACCACGGCCGAAATTCGGCGTGGATCGGAGCTGATCAACAAAACCGAGACGGAATTCGATACCACTCTCAACCACAACCAGAAGGTTGGGGAGCTGATCGACGAAATCGTGGTCTCGGCCCGGGAGCAGGCCCAGGGAATCGAACAGATCAATACGGCGGTAACCGATATGGACAAGGTCATCCAGAACACCGCGGCCAATGCGGAAGAGGCTGCCGGGGCATCCGAAGAGATGAACGCCCAGGCCGAACAGATGAAGAGCGTGATACGAAATCTGGTTGCCGTCATCGGGGGCGACGTCCATGTTCGCCGAGGTACCCGAAAACCTCCTTCCAGGACGGTTCAGCCGGCGCCGACGAACCGACCCGCCCAAAAAAGGCCTTCCCCCGAACCGAAGAAACCGGATCACGGCGAAACGGTTCGGCCCGATCAGGTGATTCCCTTTGACGACGACGATTTCAAAGATTTCTAAGGAGGCGGACCATGAAGATCTCCCGAACAGTCGTGACCGTATTGACCCTCGCAGCCCTTTTTCTGATGACCGGCTGCCAGAGCGTCTACTACGCGGCCTGGGAAAAACTCGGCAAGGAAAAACGCCATCTGCTCAAGGATCAGGTTAAAGAAGTTCGGTCCGAACAACAGGAAGCATCCGAGGAGTTCAAGGATGTCCTCAGCCGAATCAAGGAATTGTACGGGTTCGAAGGCGGAGATCTCGAGGAGTTTTACGAAGATCTCAAGTCGGATTACGAAGACAGCCTGGAGCGGTCCGAGAAGGTGAGCGAGCGTATCGACGAGGTCGAAGAGATCGCCGAGGATCTGTTCAAGGAGTGGGAGCGGGAAATCGAAGAAATCGACAATGCCAAATTCAAATCCCAAAGCAGAGCGTCCCTGCAGGAAACCCGGCGCCGGTATGAACGGCTGCATCGGTCGATGATTCAGGCGGAGCAGAGCATGGAACCGGTCCTCAACAAGCTGGAGGACTATGTTCTCTACCTCAAACACAACCTGAACGCCCAGGCCATCGGCACCATTCGCCAGGAGGTTGCGGACATCGAGGTAGAGGTCAGCTCTCTGATTCGGGACATCAACCGATCGATAAGAGAAGCGGACGAATTTCTGAAGGATTTTTGATCGAGACCAGGGACCGGTCCGTGCCGTTTGCAGAGCCAATGCATTACCGGAAATCGGTACCGCCTCGGGGCGGAATACACCTGAAAAGAAAGAGAAATGCAATGGGCTTCGAAGCGGCTTTTTTAAAAAGGGCGCACCGGCGCCTGATTTCCATGGCCCTGCTCTGGGCCGCGGGTATGCTTTTCGGCTGTATGCCTACCCTGCCGGACGGCGACCGGCTGACGATTCTCTGCCCTGCCGAATGCGATATCACCTTCGCCGATATCCCCCGGGGCCAGACCCTGGACCACCTGTTGCAGTCCAAGGTGACCTCCGAAGAAGAACTCCCCGATCTCAAGCAATTTATCCGGGTCGATCAGGCCATCAGCGGCCGCCCGCTCTATTCCGGCAACCAGGTCCGGCTGCTGATCGACGGCCCCATGGCCTATGAGGCGATGTTTGCGGCCATGCGAAAAGCCGTTCACCACATCCATCTGGAAACCTTCATTCTCGACGACGAGGAAATCGGGCAGGAATTCGCCGAAATTCTGATCGAGCGCCGGCAGGCCGGGGTCGAGGTCCGCCTGGTTTATGACGCCTTCGGAATCCTGAACGCCGAAGAAGCCTTTTTCGATCGGCTTCGCGAACACGGCATTCAACTGTATAAATACATCCCGCTGAATCCGACCGAAAACCTTCAGGTCTGGCAGATGAACGAACGCCACCACCGCAAAATTCTGGTGGTGGACGGCCGGGTGGCCTTTGCCGGCGGCATGAACATCAGTTCCGTCTACACCCACAGCTCCTTCAGCCCGCCCAGGGGCATGTCCAAGCTCAAGGACCGGTGGCGCGACACCCACCTTCACCTGGAGGGCCCGGTGGTGGCGGAGTTTCAGGGCCTGTTCCTGACCCTGTGGGCAAAGCTTCATGAAACAGCGCCCCTTACAGGCCCGGAATATTTTCCGGACCTCGCGCCGGCCGGCTCCAAACTGGTGCGGGTCGTAGTCAGTACGGCCGGGGATGAAGAGGTGGACATCTACAAGGTCTTTCTGGCGGCGTTTCATCAGGCCAAACGCCGCATCTGGATCACCCAAGGCTATTTCTCTCCGGATCAGCGATTCCTGAATGTCCTCAAAAATGCGGCCCGCCGCGGCGTGGATGTGCGACTGCTGCTGCCCGGGGCCACCGACTCCTGGATCACCATCAGTTCCTCCCGGGCCCATTACAGCGAACTGCTCAAAGCGGGGGTGAGAATTTTCGAGAGAAAAGACGCGCTTCAGCATGCCAAAAGCGCGGTGGTGGACGGCATCTGGTCGACGGTGGGCTCCTCCAATCTCGATTACCGCAGCTTTCTCCATGCCAATGAAGCCAACGCCCTCATCTACGGGTCTGAATTCGCCTCCCGAATGGTGGATGTGTTCAGGGCAGATCAGAAGGAGAATGTGGAAATCACGCTCGCCGAATGGAAGAAGCGCTCGCTCATCCAACGAGCCGCCGAGGTTTTGGGCAGCATGTTCGACTACTGGTTGTAAAAATGCGTTGGATTCCCCTGATATGCTTGTTGTTGATGACCGCCATCCCCGCGATCGCCGGCGACCATCCGCTGGTGATCGCCCATCGCGGCGCAAGCGGATACCTCCCCGAGCACACCCTGGAAGCGGTCGCCGCAGCCCATGCCATGGGCGCCGATTATATCGAACAGGATGTGGTCCTCACCAAAGACGACATCCCCATCGTGCGCCATGACATACACCTGGAGGCCACCACCAATGTGGCCGCCGCCTTTCCCGAACGCCGCCGCCCGGACGGCCGGTTTTATGCCGTCGATTTCACCCTGGAGGAGATCAAAATCCTGCAAGCCCGGGAGCGGGTCCGGCCATCCACCGGCACCCCGGTCTACCTGACCCGATTTCCGATCAATGCATCCCGGTTTGCAGTGCCCACCCTGGCCGAGGAGATCGAGTTGATTCAGGGCATGAACCGATCCACCGGCCGAGAGGTCGGCATCTATGTGGAAATCAAGGCACCCGAGTTCCACCGTTCCCTAAACAAGGATATCACCCGAATCGTACTGGAAGTCCTGCACCGTTACGGCTACCGCGGCCCGGAAAACCGGTGCTTCATCCAGTGTTTTCATCCGGCCCCATTGAAACGGCTGCGCCGGGAATTCAAGACCCAACTTCCCCTGATCCAACTCATCGGCGAAAACAGCTGGAATCTCTCGAAGGTCGATTACGAGGCCATGCAAACCCCGGCGGGGCTTCAAGCCGTCGCCAACTACGCCGAAGGTATCGGCCCCTGGATGGGCCGGATCGTCACCGGCATCGACCGATCCGGAAAACCCGAGGTTTCCTCCCTGGTTCACGACGCCCACCGCGCCGGACTCCTCGTTCACCCGTTCACTTTCCGGGCCGACGACCTCCCCGATTACGCACCGGATTTTGAATCCCTGTTGAAGCTGTTTCTGATCGATATCGGTGTGGATGGGGTATTCACCGATTTTCCGGATCGGGTGGTGCGGTTTTTGAACGGCTGAAAAATTCTGTGCTGAAAAAAGCGGAGTATTTTGAAGGGGTGTTTTACCTTTGGGAAGCCAATGCCTTAGCCGCGAGCCGATTTTTCTTCAAATAGACTTTTTTGTCGCTGTTTTTTTGCATGTTTCTTCTTGACCGACTCCGGAGTCCACAAACCCTGTTCCATTCTCTTCTTCAGGCTCTCATCTGTAAAAAGATTGTTGTAATCATTTCGAATTTTTTCTAAGTATTTAACTTCATCCTCCATATTCTTCAACCGATTAATAATATCATCCACCGGTCCGATTTCAGTACCGATCCACCGTCGCTTTTTCATCTCCGACACGACGTAACTCGTTCCCGATCCGCCAAAGGGATCAAAAACCAGGTCTCCCTCTTCCGAAGCCATTTCGATGATCCGATCCAGAAGTCGGATGGATAATTCATTGGCATTCTTTCGTTTTTTATATTTCGCATGCCGAACAGGCGGTATGTCATACCAAACATCCGTCATATTCACACCGGATGGATTCATCTTGTGCTTATATCCCCCGTAATCCCTCAGATCCCCTACGCAGTGCGGACAAATTTCCATGGGAAGTCGATCCGGATGAAAGGTCTTTGGTTTATCACCTTTGCAATAATAGAGCAGAGAATAATGAGATGGATACAGCCTTCCCGGGATCGGCAGGGAATATTTAATGTCTACAGCAATCCAATGCCGAAAGGTTAAGCGGTTGTTCAGGAAAGTTGCCATGTGGGTATTCCATCTCGGCAAATTCCATACAAACATGCTGCCGCCGGGTTTCAATATTCTAACGCACTCCTCCGCCCATCTTTCACACCAACGGAGATATTGTTCTTCCTTTAAATTATCATCGATTTTTGAGGGGTAGAGTTTGTTCAGATTAAAAGGCGGATCGGCAAAAATCAGGTCGATACTGTCATCCGCAACCGTCGGCATCAAGATTAGACAATCCTCCTGATACAGCTTTCCCTGCCGGGTTTCGAATACAATGGGTGATACCGTCTTTTTCTCATAATCTGAGATTATATCATCCTTGATCAGCTCATAAACCCGAGCGGAATGGCGCTGAATAGCTTCCAATAATTTGCGATCCGGTTTCCCCAATTTAAGCCTCAACTCTTCAGAGGAAACCCCTACGGCCCTGCATACACGTTCCAGATCTGATCCCGAAGGCAAGGTATTCGTACTATTATAATATTTTAATTTATCCGCTGAAATACCGGCGAGTTGAGAAAATCGATTCAGCTCCCTTCGGTCTCCGTTATTGATACCTAAGGCCATGAAAAAATGATTCTTGGTTCCCATTGTTTACTCCCTCGACTCTTTGATTGAGTGAGGCTTTTAACATATTCCGAAGCTGTCGAGCAACCATAAAATGAAGACTATAGTCCGTAGACCATGCATTCCCAAATCTATTAAAGATAAATCCAATCAAGGAGAAAAGAATTGACACCTGCGAAGGCATTTGGATTGACCCTCCGGAAACTCAGGGCCCGAACACATTATTCCCAAGAAAAGCTGGCAATGATCAGCGGGCTAGACCGTACATATATTTCCCTGCTGGAACGAGGTTTACGACAACCTACCATCAGCACCATTTTTCAGCTTGCCCGCGCCCTGGACATTTCTTCGACTGAATTGGTTGCGCAAGTGGAGAACTTAACTTTTGAAAATACTTCAGATTAATTTCCTGCTTCAAACAGGTAATTTCGGTACTTCCCCTCTTTTTAATTCGCTTCTGGATGAAGTGAAAAAGGCCATTCATTCAGTCACCTGGCCACCGGACAGTAGTCGTTTCACCTTGTATCCGGAAAAGAAAAAGAATGGTGTGGTTCCTATTAAAGAGAATTGTATGCTTTATCTGGCGGATCAAGGATGGTTACTTGAACATCGGGTCAAAGTGGCATCCCGGTTGAGACCGGGTCCCATGGATGCGGTTAAAACGATGCCGGATGGTCGATTATTTGCATTCGAATGGGAGACCGGGAATATCTCCTCAAGTCATCGGGCATTGAATAAAATCGGCGTCGGCTTATTAGACGGCACTCTGATCGGCGGCATATTGATTTTACCCTCCCGAAATATGTATCAGTATCTGACGGATCGCATCGGCAATTACGCGGAGATTGAACCTTATTTCCCCATTTGGCAAAATCTCTCCATCAGAGAAGGCGTTTTAGCAGTAATAGAAATCGAACATGATGACATCTCCGCCGAAGTCCCCCCGATCAAAAAGGGGACTGACGGCAGAGCCCTTCGATAACAATGAACAATAGCGTTCCTCCATCCCCGACCGAGGTATTATCTCAGGGCATGTTTCACCGCCTGTTCTCCGAGAATCTTCAATTGATTCCTCATTTGAATGAAGTATATGAACTGGCTCTGGCTTTTTACGAAAGCCGAATTTTAGACGAAGAAGACCTCGTTCGTAATAGCGCCTATTTCTCTAAAGTTAGAGGTATTCAAACACATCATTTCCGCATGTGTGTCGGAGATCCCTTACGTTTGCCGGTATCTTCCTCTTCGCGTTTAAAATCCTTTTTTTCCAAAAACCAGTTCAGAACAGGTTATGCTACTCACGGGTTATTTCCCTACCGAGGAAAATTCCATCCTCAAATGATCAAAGCCCTCATCAATGTGATGGGTCTGAAGCCCGGGAATACCCTATTGGACCCGATGATGGGCTCGGGAACCGTGTTAGTTGAAGGAGCGACTATGGGCGTTCGGTCTATCGGCTTCGATGTGAGCCCCTTTTGTTGCTTTATGTCCCAAGTTAAAATCGACGCACTCGGTTTACCTATAAATCCCCTGCGCAAAGCCCTTTCTAAAGCTTCTGATCTGTTCACCTTTTTTACATCTATATTCGGTCAACCGGACGGAGGAATTAAACGTCGGTCGGTATCCTTTTCGGATGGCCAAATTCAAGAAGATGATTCCAGATATGCTATTTTTGATCAGAATTTAATGGATTTAATCGATTCTGATAATCCGGCAGTCTATAACTTTTTATTGTTGGCTTATCTGGATAGCGCCGGACATTCGGAGCGAAGTACCCGAAAAAGCCCTTTGAAGATATTTTTTGAAATACTGGAACGTTATGTGTTTGTGGTCGAAAAGATTCAGTTGGTCATAAAATCCTTAGAACTGAAAATATCAGATTCTTGCATTATGGAAGGCGATGCCCGGTCGCTTCCACTGCGGGATGAGAGTATCGATGGCATCCTCTTTTCTCCTCCATACAGCTTTGCCATCGATTATTTGAAGAATGATTCTTTTCACCTGAATTGTTTGGGAACAGATCTCCAGGCTTTAAAGAATCGTATGATCGGGTTGCGCGGGAAATCCCTTCAAGACCGGTACCGGCAATATGTCGCGGATATGGATCAAGTGCTGAAGGAATGCGGGCGAGTGCTTTGCCCGACTCGTTTTTGCACGATCATCATCGGGACGAATGACAACCAATTAAGCAAAGCCTTGAACATTCCCAAAAACAAAGTTAAAGGGCTTCATCAGGTCATCATTGAAATCGCTTCAAAGCATGGATTTTCAACCCTGCGCACCCTTTCCCGCCAGATCTCCGGAATCGCGAACACGATGCGAAATGAATATATTGTGATCCTGAAGCGGGGATAGAGGTTTTGCACGGCCGGAGTGTCAAAATCCGCACGGCTCAATTCCTTCAGGTTTTCGATTTTAATTCGGTGCACAATTGCTTTCCTCTGCCCATCTCAATGACTTCTACCCGGCTGAATGCGTACTCCGATTCCTCTTCATCGGATGTTGCTTTAATCCGAATCATTCTCCATCCGTTCCACTTCCATCCTGGAGCATATCCTCAGGACCGAGTTCAGGAGCCGGTAGCACCCTTTGAACACGTTCCACATTTCCGGTTTCGGGATCTACCAGAAACATGTTCATTCCTGCAAGGTGATCCTTCCGCCCCGAAGCATCGCTCCGAAAGAAAGCGGACTGGAGGATAACAATCTCGCGGGCCGGTTTAAACAGTTGAAGTCTTCCGCCGGGCATGGACGGATTCGGGAGGGGAATGGGATGAGACAGCCGAATTGTTGAAAGAACCGCGCCATGTGCATTCATTCTAAGGACGGTGTCGGCCTCCGCAGTTCCCGAAGAGTGGATCAAAGCGAAAAACCGATCGTCCTCCGGGCTGTAGTAAAGCGAAATGATATTGGATTGATCGAAGCCCGCGATAGTATTCCATCGATCCGAGTCTGGATAGAAAACAAAGCTTTCGGAGCGCCCCGTTACGACCAATCGGCGTCTTTCCGAATCAAAGGCGATGCCGGATGGCCAACTCAATTCCGGAAGGTCCGGGTCCGTTTCCAGTTCATGAAAAGCGCCGGTTTCGACATCGATTTCCCCCACCCGATGTGTGGTAATTCCGTAGTAGCGGGGCCCCCGGGGATCGACGGCGATCTGGTTCAGCGGATAAATGCTGGGCGGGGTGACCGGAATAGCGGTATCCTCCTTGGGCCCGGAAAGGGTATATTCTACGATCGAAACGGATCGCTCGGATTTTGAAACCGGGAGGTAATGGACTGCGGTGAAAACAGGACCGTCATCCCCTTTGAGCAACCGAACAGGAAAATCGATGACCAGCGGAACCCGAGGCGGTTCGGCTTTCTCGATGAAGGCATGTTTTTCATTGCTTTCCAGCAACATCTTCACCGGCCAAGCAACCAGGAAATAGGCGACCAACGCAAAAACCACCAGATTGCTTAGAAACACCGTCCAGAATCGGCCCGCTTCCCGCCTTCGAATATACATCCGAGGATAAAACAGCTGCCAGGACCCGGATATATCGGATTTGAAAACGCGTCGGGTGATGATCCCGGTTCGAAAAGCGTTCAGCAGGCGTCGCAGCCACATGAGCATCGCCAGGATAAAAAAGAAAACCGCTCCCCCGGAGGCCGGGCTCCCGGACAGCCAGGCCATCCACCCGCCCAGAAGAAGCAGCGCAAAAATAAAAAAGCCCGACCGCTTGTCTTTCCCTTGTGCTTTTTGATACCGCAGCCGAACCTGCCGGTCGATCTCCCTGATTTCCGCATCGGTCAAGGTGTCGGCCAATTCTTGAAGGACTTCGAGGTTGATCTCCCGGTTTTGCCTGCTTTGCAGTTTTTCCTTCAACCCCTCGTTTTGTTCGAATACGGTTTTTCGAATTTCATCTTGAAAGAACTCCTCAAGGGAATTGTCTTCCATAGAGGATCTATTCGCAATTCGGCCTGGTATTCTGTGCTTGGTCATTTGGAATATACCGATTTCGCCGGGAAATAAGAATTCATTTGGATCTGTCCATCCAAACAGAATCCGTATACCAAGAATGGATGGTGAACCCGAAATATTCAAGGGTGGTGTAAAGGCCGGGGGATTACTCCGCTCCGAACACAATCGGCGCAATCCCCCGGCGGAAAAGAAACCCTTTTAAGCCCATATTCCGGCTAAAAATTAAAGACCCTGGCTTCTGCGGCCAGATCGATCAGATGGGGGCCGCCGTCCAGTACCATGTTGGAAAAGAATTTTGCCTCGTCAACCTGACGGGCTTTGGCACAGGGGATTCAAACCCCGATGCGCCGGCAGAAATTCAGAGATTTGGAACCGCCGCTTTTTTCTATATTTCTCCTTATCTCTTCTCTTTGTCAACCATTTTTGTCCACTCCTTCAACAATGGTTCAGGAGCAGTATCAGGAGATAAGCTTCGATTGAAGGAACGCCTCCAATTTTCCCAAAGCTTCTCCCATATTTTGCCGGCCGAAGCCGATGCGAAGGTGATTCAGCCTTTCGCGGTAAACCGATCCGGGCAGGAGCAAAACTCCGGCTTTCTCAACCAATCGGCGGCAGAAAACCTCCGCCGATCCCGCCAGGTATTTCGGAAATGCGATCGGCCCCGCTTTGGGCCGGCGCCAGGCAAATAGATCGTCGTGAGCGGTAAAAAAGGCGTCCAATCGATCGAGGTTGGTTTGGATGATTCGTAGATTTCGCCCCACAAGCGCTTCCCCGTGACGCAACGCCAAGGCGGCGAGAAATTCACTCGGACCGCTGTTGCAGATGGTGGTGTAATCCTACCGATACTTTCGGCCACTTCCCCGAGGGACTGGTAAAAAGGCGCATGCACAATGATCTGGTCATTGGCCTTGAGCATCACCTGCATGAAATTGAAAATCGCTTCTTCGGCGCCGGAATGGACCAGAATCTGGTCCGGGGACAGACGCTCATACAGAGCGGCGATCTCTTGTCGCAGGCCCGGATCTCCCGAAGATTCCGTATATCCGAGCCACAGATCCTGAAATCGCTCCTGAGCACCGGGTTCAAGTGCAAGCAATTCCTTTATGGCAAAGCTTTCGCAATCCGAGCAGCACAATAGATACGGCGCTGTGAATTCATACTCTGCGAAATAGCGCTCTAAGCGGAACGGTTTCAGTTTCATATTCACATTATCGGAAAGACCGAAAAAGGTTTCAAGCCAAGCATCTCCCCCTTGGGAGTAAAAGGGCGACCACACCCCGTTTTTGACGGAAGGAGGTAAGTAGATCAAGCACTCATGGAAAACCGAGTGACTATCCGGAACAGCAGGCGGTCGATTCTCTGTTCATCCGCCGCCGGAGGCAGCGGTGAAGAGGATAAAGCCGCCTCCATTCGGTTTTCCAGTTCCCGGGCTTCCCGGATCACTTCTTCGTACGTCAGGGCTCCGTCTCGAATAGATCTCAGTTCGGAAGCATCCGGGCGCCGAACCCTCAGTTCACCGGTCTTTACCAGTTCCAATCCGGTACGCATCAGGCGGATAAGGTGCATGGCATGTTTCGTGTCATAACCGAATCGGGCTTCCAATCGAGCGCGGACAGGATTTCGCTCCGCCTTCCACCGTTGATATGATTCCCAGTGCTTTTGGGCCGCCCGCAAGCTGCGCTCACGGTTGAGCACCGCCATAAGCGGTTTCGATACGCCCAGGCTTTCGGCGGCTGTCATTCGAAGCTGTTCTTGCAGGGCATCCTGATGATCGGTGGCGAGGACATCGCTCCAGAAATCGGTCATCCGGGCGGCCAATGCGATACGAGCGGCTTTGGGCACTTCCAGTTCCTCGATAGACCAGCTTCGCAATTTGGCTGCGATGGCCTCTTCGATGCGGTTTCGATCGTCCGCGCTCAGTGTGGCGCCGGCGGGCAAACCGAAATCCGCCCGGATCGGCTTTTTTTCAGGCGGATTCAGCAGCCAGACCCGATGAGTCTTGATTTTCTTGAGCTGGGCCAAGGCGTATCCCAGATAGGTTTGCTGAACTTTCCTCGATAAAAAGAGGTGGCGCCGATCCCGGACAGCACGCCAGGCGGGACTCTCTAACAGCCAATCGTCTGGATCCGCAAATAAGATCTCCAAGGTATTCGGATTGGCTGCGGCGCACAGGCGAATAAATTTGGCGATATCGAAAATAGTGGTTTCGACTCTTGAATCCTTCCGACCGGGGCATCGCAGCTCAAGCCGGCTTTTAATTCGAGTTGCCAATCCATCGCTCAAGTCGCCTTCAAACTGCTCGAAATTTTCACGGTAGGAAAGCCGCAACGCCAAGGGGGCGATGCCCACCCCGCGCAGGTCCACATCCGAATCCTCCCGATCGGCGCCATGGGCATGGCTGCCCGCAAGGGTGAGAAAAACGGTATGCGCGTCCGGGAGGAAATCGACCATGTTATCAAACCTGTTTTCTGGAAAGCCGAAGATTGACGATGAAATCGTTCAATGCAGTCCGGGTGGTAGCCTCCTCAGGCAACCTGCTCTTTTCATGGGCGGCCGTAAGGCAGGCGTCCAGCCAATCCAGCTCTTTCTCATGCGCCGGAATTTCATCGGTGTCCAACGGCATTTTCTCGGCCGTGGTTCGCTTTCGATCCACCAGTTTCTCAATTGTGGGCAGTTTGAATTTCTTGTTGAGACTGCCGATATGGCACTCGATTCGGCCTTCCTGAAGCACATGAATACCGGTCAGATACACCCGGTATGCATACAGCAGATGTTTAACGGTGGGATTGGGGCTTGCAAGCAACCGGCGTCTGCTGTGCGCAAATCCCCGATAGTGGCGGAAAAGTCCCCGGGTTATGCAGCCGCGGCCGATTTCGCGCAGTTCCTCGAATGCGGCTCCACCCGACACTACTAGTGGCGAAAACAACTGTTCCAGCACATACCCGTTGTGGCGAAGCATCATCCGGGCAAACTTCCGAATCTCATGGGCCACAAAGTCCAGCTCAATCCCCTCTTCCGTTTCCTCGATGGTAACCGTTTCGGTAGGTTGAGAAAGCCCGATCATGGCTTCAATCGGCAGAACAAACGCGCCCCTAAGATCGATATCGCTGTCCGGAGAAGCAAATCCATAAAG
Organism: uncultured Desulfobacterales bacterium; assembly: GCA_964573705.1. GTDB lineage: Bacteria > Desulfobacterota > Desulfobacteria > Desulfobacterales > Desulfococcaceae > JAABSQ01. Next base: position 14,847 of record CAZNLT010000040.1, on the reverse strand, counting down.
ATGGGCTCCGCTGACGGTGGCAAAAACAATGTCCAGATCCCGGCCGGCAATGGCTGCCAGCTTACGGCGGAGATCGCGTCTCCTCGCATCATCTATAACCAATTAAATCTCCTAAGGACCAGGGTGTTCCGAGAACTTGGAAAGGATCGCCCGGATTGGTCTATGTATGGGCTGCATCTCTCATATCTGACCCATACGAACTCCTTTTCATCCCCAGACTCGGGATCGAATTTCGGGCAGCACACATGGGTATGGCCGCAGGTCATCTGTTGCTCTCCTCATTTTTCAGTAAAATCGTTTTACATTATCTAGTTGCCAGATAAACGCAACCCTCGGAAGCGCCCCCGGTTATGGGATTGTCGAATTCGATGGTGTGCGACTCGGCTTTCTCAAACACCTTGCTCAGGTGATGAGTAAAAGAGGCTTCGGGCGCCCCATCCGCCCACAGCCCGAACACGCCGCCCGGCTTCAAATGTTGCGCCAGCTCCTTCAGCCCTTCCTCAGAATAGAAACGGGCGTTTGTCTGATGCAATACCTTGGTCGGGGTATGATCTATATCCAGAAGAACGGCGTCATGTTTCTTTGCCGGGTTCGCCGGGTCGAAGCTTCCGGCCGCATCGCGGGACAGAGCGAAAAAATCGGCATGCACCAACCGGCAACGGGGATCTTCCGTCAAGGTCCTGCCCAGCGGAACCAGCCCGGTTTGATGCCATTCGATCACCCCCTCCAGATATTCCACAACCACCAGAGAGGCGACCCGTTCGTCCTCCAATGCGGAAACAGCCGTGTACCCGAGCCCCAGCCCGCCGACCACAACATCGAGCTTTTCTTTTTCCAAGGCGCCAAGCCCGAGCTTCGCCAACTGGGATTCCGCTTCATGAAACAAACTCGACATCAGAAAATAGTCACCCAGCTTCACCTCATAAATCTCACGCCCCCCGAGCTGAAGCATCCGGCGCCGGCGCAACATCAGGTCCCCGATCGGCGTTTCCCGATAATCGAGTTCCTCATAGTTCAAACTCATTTTGTCACCTTGCAGAAAATATGAATGCTTTTGCCGCTGGTTACGTTTTGAATGCTCCCGTGGCGCTAACAGTTATCCTATAGCAAGATGGAAGACAACTCAAACTTGCCGAGCTTTGATCCGGATGAGGATAGTCCCGGCAGCCGGATACCCTCCGCCATTTTTCACTAAACTCTAACACATTCCTAATCATCCTCTAATACAGGCCCCGTAAAACACACTCACCTTCTCCGGGAGGCGAATATCTCTCTCTGCGCGATGGAAGGGGAGTTTTGCAAGATTCTCCCCTTCCATTTCTTTAGGGAAAAGCCGCTCCGGTTGGGATCACATATACCTTCTCTCTGTTGTGCGGGGGGAGCTGAACCGGGCTCCCCCCAATCTTTTTTCAACCGCTTTCGATCGGATCAACTCGGTGGCGTTCCTATATATTTGATTAAAATCCCATGACTTTCCAACTGTTTCGCATCACTTGCGCACGTTTTTTTCAGCTTCTGCTTCTGACCTATTTTCCGGACAAAGATTCCCAGGCCCGGCTCACGGCCAGGCGGTTGTTCATCATCAGCCTGTTCATTCCGGTGTTTGCCGGGCTTCAATTGATGCACTGGATCGGTTTTTTGTTGGATGACATCTTCTTTCGCGGATACCGCAAAGTCGGCATCGTAAAACCGGTCTTCATCGTGGGCATTCCGCGCAGCGGCACCACCCTGATGTTCCAGCTGCTGTCCGCCGATACCGAACGGTTTACTTTCTTCAAACTCTGGGAACTCCTGCTGGCCCCTTCCATCACCGAACGGAAAGTGATCCATGTGGCCGCACGAATCGACCGGGCTTTCGGCGGCCCGGCGGCCCGGCTCCTGATGCGCTTCGACCGGGCGCTCTTTCGGTCGATTCAGGAGGTTCATCCCATCTCGCTGTTCGGACCCGAGGAGGACTACTTCGCCCTGACCCCGATCCTCTCCTGCCTGCTGTTGATTCTGCCCTTTCCCATGCCTGCGGTGCTGGGCCATCTGCCCTATTTCGACGAGCGGGCATCCGCCGACGAAAAAAGGCGGGTGATGGGGTTTTACCAAGGTATTCTGAAGCGCCACCTCTTCTTTCACGGTCCCCACAAGCGGTACCTGTCCAAAAATCCCTCCTTCAGCCCTCTGGTTCACACCCTGAACAAAACCTTTCCGGACTGCCGAATTATCGCCACTGCGCGCAGCCCGTTCAACACCATTCCCTCCCTGTTGAGTTCCATGACCGAGGGCGCGCGAACCTTCGACAACGACCTGCAAGGCGATGCCTATTATGGACAGCTGCTGGATATGCTCCGCTATTATCATCGACATCTCATTTCGGTCCTGGATCGAATGGAGACTCACCGGGCCGTCTTTATTCCCATGAATATGTTGAAAGCCGACGGAATCGGCACGGTGGAGGCGATCTACCATCGCTTCGAAATGCACATCTCACCGGAATATCGACACCATCTTCAAACCTTGACCCGCCGGGCACGGTCTTTTCGGAGCCGTCACCGGTATTCCCTGGACCAATTTTCATTGGACCCCGACGCCCTCTATGAAGAATTCCGGTATGTCTTTGATCGATTCGGGTTTCATCCGGCCCCTGCATGCGCAAACCCTTCCCCCCGGCGGTCCCCGCCCATGCACCCGATGACGGCGCAAACCAGCCGGTGGATCGCCACCGGAGTCGAACCATGAATCATCCCCCCGCGACCCGCGTGCTGATTCTCTCCGACGCCATCGCCCATCGAAACGGCGTCGGCTCCTATTACTGCGACCTGGTGGACCAGCTTCGCGATCATCTCCCCGGCGTCGATTTGATCTGCCCCACCCTGGCGGGTGAGAATCCGTTTCAGGGGCGGGCCTTTCCCCTGCCCGGGGATCCCAGCCAAAAGATCTACCTGCCCCGGTTGGGACCGTTGCTCCGGCGGATCAAACAAACCCGGCCCCAAGCGGTAGTAGCGCCGATTCCGGGGCCTTTCGGGTTGGCTGGGCTGCTGATCGCAAAATGGCGCCGGATTCCGTTTATCGCCGGTTTTCACACCCGCTATGATGACCTGATCGAACTGAGTCTGGGGAAAGGCCTCGGCCAGCGGCTGCAGAAAGGCGCCGGGTACTGGCAGAAGCTCTTTTTCCGGTCGGCGGCTGCGATAGTGGCCAACAGCCGAGAAATGTCCGCCACCGCCCGGTCCGAAGGCGCCGTCCGGGTGGATCTGGTGGGCACCCCGGTGCACCGGTGCTTTCTGAATTCAACCGTGAAACCGGCTGCCGGAAAACTGTCCACCGTGGTCTTTGCCGGTCGACTGGCCCCGGAGAAAAATATCGCGCACTTCACCGACGCCGCCGCCCGATTGGCCCATCTTCGGTTCGTGGTGGCCGGCGACGGCCCTTTGAAGCCGCTTGTGCAGCAGCGGGCCGAAACGCTGGCCAATCTCGAATACGCCGGATGGTGTGACCGTGAAAAGCTGATGAAGATCATGGATGAAAGCGATCTGCTGGTGCTGCCTTCCAAAGTGGAAGGGTTCGGCACCATCGCCCTGGAAGCCATGGCCCGCCGAATCAATGTACTGGTATCGCCGGCATGCGGCCTGCTGGACTGGCCCCTGCTGGCCGAGTCCGTTTTTGTGCAGGGAGCCGAGGAATCTCTGGCCGAGGCGATTCAGCGAATCGCCGCCCTGGAGAAGGAAATACGAATTCGATCGGCCGTGCGCGCCTGCCTGGCCTCCCGGCGGTTTTCCCAGGCCACGGTGGATCAATGGGCGGCCCTCATCCATGGGATTACGATGCACCGACCAGCGGAGGAAACCTCGAATCGGGCCTTGCGAACCCAAACCGTCTTCAGTTGAGATCTTTCGGAATGCGTCTTCGCCGCCTGGTCTCCATCCATGACGTCCTGCCGGAGACCCTGCACCAGGTGGATGATATTCTCAAAAGGCTGAGCAGAATCGGGGTGGAATCGGTCACCCTGCTGGTCGTCCCAGGGGTCAACTGGAAAAAGGAAGATCTTTTATACCTGGCCTGCCTGCAAAATTCGGGGATCGAACTGGCCGGGCACGGTTGGTTTCACCGCTGCACCCCTCGCACTCCGTATCACCGGCTCCACAGCCGATGCTTCTCCCGGAAGGCAGCCGAACACCTCGCTCTGGATGAACCGGGGATCATCGATCTCATGGCACGCTGTCACCGCTGGTTTCCTGACCACGGACTCACGCCGCCCCGCCTCTATGTGCCGCCCGCATGGGCCTTGGGGATGGATCCGCGAAGGCTGCACGGCCGGACGTCTTTCCGGTATGTGGAAACATTCACCGGTATTCAGGACACTCTCCTCAATCGTTTTTGCAAGCTGCCTCTGGCTGGCTTTGAAGCAGACACCCTTTTTAGGAAATATGTGCTGCGAATCTTCAACCGCTTCAATTCCGCCCTGGACAAACCGATTCGGATCGCCATTCACCCCTACGACTTCAGGCTGCACCTTGCAGACGACCTCCAAAACCGCTTAAAAAACCCTTCATCCGGGCCGCATGGCACCCAAACAGCGCTGAAGGCGGATCCCTACCGGCCGAATGGTTATTCAACCGCCCCCGAATCCATGTGAATTGCTTTCGATCCGCCCGACCCCTTCCGCCTTTTCCGTTGAAGCATCTGAGTAAACATCATCTTCAGGATTAAAAACAGCTTAACCATCATTCTGTCCACTCCATTGAAAGGAAAAGCCCGGTCCGACATCGGCCGGGCAGAGACTCCGCGGCTGCTGACCGGCGGTTTAGAAAAAAGCGCAGGAAGCCGTCGCTATTTCCACGGGTTTGTGGCTGCCGCCGTCCCGTTTTCGGTCCGGCGGCAGCCGATGTGATAGGTGAAAGCTGATCAGGGTGCCCCGATATTGATCAGCCGGGTCCATCCGGCCCCGTCATTGTCGTTGACAACCCAGACCTCCCCCTCCAGCACGGCCATTCCTTCCACTTTTTCCTGAACCACATTGTAATCCCACCGAAGATCGCTCACCAGGGTCTTGGACAGCACCGCGTTTTCCGTCATGCCGTTCACATCCACCGCATAGACCCGCTTGATTTCAACTGTCGCGGCCAGCCCTTTATCGCGTTCGACCACCAGCAGGGTCCCCTCATCGTCGAGAAGGGTGATTTCTGAGATTCCCATCCAGAGGACGGGATCACTGTTGGCCTCCATGGGATAGCGGACCGTGATCCATTCCCCGGTCTGGGTATCATACCGCAAGATCCGGGCGTATTCATCTCCCTTGATGAATCCCCGCTGGAGTGCGGCATATACGTAGCGTCCGTCGCCGCTCACATCCACCCCCTCATAGCCGTGGGAAGTCATATCCCCCGAGTAGGTGTCGAGGAAGGATTCCGGAAAAGGAATCGTCTCCTGCACCACCCCGTCCATGTCGGTGCGGTAAAGAAGATTGCCCCCCGGTGTCGACCCCTCGGAGGCGATCCAGAACCCGTTTCCGGTAAAGGCGATGCCTTCGGGATCGATCTCCAGGACCGCCATGTTTTCATCTTGGATAAAAACCGCCTCTTCGATCCGGGCCTGGCCGACGGCCGAATCCAGACGGATGCGGTAAATTCGGGACCGGGCAAAGGCATTGTCCGGAACGGCATACAGGTCCGTGCCGTCGCTGGTCAGACCCGAAAGGGCACCCCAGGGAATATCGATCGACCCGCTGACCAGCATCGGCTCGTCCGCCGACGGAATGTAGGCGGTTTCAACCGCTTCGAATATATTGAGAGTACCGTCATCTTCATTGGCCGTGACGAGCAGCATCCTTCCGTCATCTCGGCCGGTGATGGGCAGCACCCCTTCGGGCGCTGTGCCTGTGGGCAGAAACTGGACAAGCTCCGGCAGCTCTCCTGAATTGACCCTGTATACGGCAAGAAAAGACCCCCGTTCGGAGGCGGCAAAGAGGAAATCGTCCGCCCCGAATGTTGCGGCGGCCACCGCCTCCACCTCGATGCCGCGTTTTTCGGAGCGCTCATCCGGGTAATGGCCGTGAATCACCGCCTGCTCCTCCACCGCCGCCAAGGGATCGAACACCTCTCCGCCCTCCAGGTTGAAGATGGTGAACCCCCGGCCCCCGGCGTATTCGCCATTGCCGAACTGGTCGAAACCGGTGTCCCCTTCATTGGCGGTCACGAGATAGTTCCCTGATGGCACAAAGGTGATTCCGTCCGCCTCCCGACGGCCCGTCATGGTTTCGGTCAGGCGGATCTCCCCGTCATCCGTCAGATCTGCGGAAGCGTCCCGTTCCACCGCACCGGTGGAGAAGACCGAATCCAGCATCACCAGATCCGGGTTGGAAATGTCCACGACGGCTACCGCATTGTTCTCCTGAAGGGTCACCGCCGCTCGGGTCCGGTCCGGAGAGATCGCCACATACTCAGGCTGTGGATCGTCAGGATAATGGGCGCCAACTGTCATGTTCAGCGCGGTCACCAGGTCGTCTCTTATGGTGGTCACGACAGAGGCCGCCGGTGAAGCCGCATTGAACTTGATCACCTGAATAGCGCCGGGCCGATGACCACCCAATGTGGCATCCCCTTCGGCATCGGTTTCCTCGTCTTCTATGGCCACCACCAGCTGCAGCTGATTTCCGTCCGCCGTCGGGGTGTCGGACGCGGCGATACTATCCGGCCCGATGCCCACCCCGATCTGATCCAGATATAGAATATTTGTCGGAACCGAAATATCGAAGACCTGCACCACACCGGGTTCAGGATTCTCTGCGTCATCGCCCCGACGGACCGCCACAAAGGCATACCGGCCGTCCGGGGATACCGCGATTGAGGTGGGTTCCGCCGCACCGCCGGTTTCAAGATCTACAGCATCCACCTGAAACGCCCCGGCAGGATTGGTGATATCCACTACCCCGATCTGACCGGACCCGGCATCGGTGTAGAACAGATAATTGCCGTCCGCGGAAGCGGCAGCGATCTCAGCCGCATTGCCGCCCGGCAGAGTGACATGGGCCACCGGTGCAAAAGCCGCATAGGTCGGGACCGGTTCTTCCGGAACACCGGTGCCGCCGGATACCAAAGAGATTTGTCCCGCATCGTCTCCAGGAGCCAGATCGGTCCACAAGGACATCAGGTTTTGTCCGATGAGTTGGATATTGGGGTCGTCACTCTGAAGGTAAACCTGAATCGCCTCCAGGGTTCCCAGGTTCGGGGATTCATCCCCGGCATAATGGGCCTGAAGGGCTTCGGCGATCTGGGCGCCGACAACCTGCGCCTGGGCCTCGGGCAAACCGAACCCGCCCTGCTCCGGCGGCATCGCCAGGAGTGCGATATACTGGGCGGTCAGCCCCTCGGATAAATAGGCCTCGGCATAATCCGGAAAAGGAACCCCGCCGGTGTCATAATCGATATCGGTGATGCGGCGGCTCGTAATGTCCAGATCGCCGTTCGGGTTCAGCGTAACCACCCGATAAGGGGTGGGATAAGTCACCAGGGACCCGGTTTCCACATCGGTGAGCCGGATCATGGCGCCGTTTTCGTCCCAGCTCTTCCGGGTGATGTCCTGGGCATGAAAATGGCCGGTGAAGACGACTCCCAACCCGGCCCGAGCAAGGGTGCGGGAAACGGTCTCCCAGTCGCGGATGACATAGTCCTCGGCCAGGCTCCCCTCGGCGGCCTGACCGGTGTAGTGCTCCAGCAGGCCGTGGTGCATGAAGGCCATCACCTGCTTGCCCAGATCCTCGGCCTCGGCCAGTCGCGCAGTGATCCAATCGAGGGTCTCGGGGCTGAAACCGCCGCCGGTGACCGCCTTGTCGAGAATTTCGTTGTCTTCATAATCAGCCGAATCGAGGGCGAACAGCCAGAGGCCGGGGACCGGTTCGGCAATATAGCTGAGGGAATCGGGATCTCGAGCCAGGGCCTGGTCGTATCCATACTCCGCATAGATCTGAACGAATTCCGGAGGGGTGATCGTCTCGGTCCGGACCGCCGTATCCCCGGTATAGGTAAAGGCATGGGGGATATTGATGTCGTGGTTGCCCGGAACCACATAGACCTCGATGCCCGCATTCTTCAGAATGTCGATCCGGTCGGCGAACTTTTCATGGCTGATCCGTTCCCCATCCTTGGTCAGGTCTCCGGGGATGATCACAAAGTCGATCTCCCCGCTCGACATGATATCGGCGACCACGGCATCGAGAATGGCCGGGCCTTCCCGAAGCATTTTTCGGTCCCGGGCCAGGTAGTTCTCAAAGGCCGACCCGGAGGCGCCCAGCTCAGGAGCGAAAAAATGGGGATCCGAAAAAACCGCGAAAGTGGTCACATCCCCGCCCACCGTATCCGACCGATAGAGTAGATTTTGTATCCGGGTATCGGATTCCGGAGGGGTATCCGCCTCAACAAAAGACGTGGTCGAGTAATTGGCTGCCAGGTAATCGGCCAGGGCGCTCTGCTCTCCGATCTCGGTCTCCAACACATTTTCTCCGAGGGTGTCGAAGGGGTATCCGTCCCCGCCGCCGGCCAGAAAGTTGAGGGTGACCACCCGAGTCTCCCGGTCGGGATCACCGACCACCGCTCCGCTCTGAGCAATCACATCCACCGTATTGCCGTTCTCATCGAGAATCGCCAGGGAATTTACCCGACTGCCGGGTTCCAGAGCCGGATCGAAACTGAAAGCCAGACCGCCCACCTGGGGGAACTGACCCGGCGTGTCGCCTTCCTCGGTGGCCGCCACCCCGTGATCGATCACCGCCAGAAGTTCCGCCGCGGTCAGGGTCAAAAGGGTCAGGGAGTTGTTGAACCGCAAGGAATTTTCAATATCCAGTTCGGATATTTCGCCCGCAGCCTTTCCGGAAGCGGGGTTGGCCTGGGGCGGCACCGGTTCATAGACGCCGGGTGCGGTTTCGATGGTGGCGCCGATGGGCTCCCGAATTCCGCCGCCGTTTTTGATGGAGACCTGCACGGACGGGTCCACCGCCTGGGCGGCCGCCAGATTGGCATCCGCGGTGAGATTGCCCAGATTGGTCTCCTGGGTCCGCACATCCTCCCGCCGGCCATTCAGATAGACCGATGTCCGGCCGTGAATCACCGAATCCTTCTGAATCACGATCCCGCGCACCGCCTCGGTCAACGTCCGAACGTCATGGCCCCGGGTCCCGATCTGAAAGGGATCGCCATCTCCCCAGATTCCGGCCGCCTGGACTTCGGTGGCGGCAAAGGCGCCGCTGACAGCGGGGTCGATGGAATCGGGGTTTATTCTGCCGTCCGGTCCGAAGGCGACCACCAAGCGGCCCACATACTGGTATTGGCCATCGGTGCTCACGATCACGGCCGGATCGCCGTCCGCATTGGCGGTGACGAGGGGATAGGTATCCGCCGCAACGTCCCCGGGCTGAAGGCCCCGGCTCACATCCTCGTCATCGGCCAGCAGGGTGTCGGAGCCGCCCGCAATCACGATATCGACCCCCCGCAGCCGGGTGATCAGGTCTTTTTCCAGGTCGATCTGCTGAAGATGGGTGGTGAGGATGATCTTGTCGATTCCCCGAACCAGAAGGTCGTCGATCACCGGCTGCAGCACCGCGGCGAAGGCGGCCATGTCGTTGGCGCCGGCCCCGGGCTCTTTGACCCGGGTATCCCCCGGAGAGGAAATGGACGCCAGGCGCGGGGTGGTGCCGCCCACGATGCCGAACCGCTCCCCGTTAAAAACCGCCACCGCCGAATCGGCGATCTTGGGGGCGTCGGCGGCTTCCGCCGGCTGAAACAACGGGGATTGAAAGGCGGTGACCGCCAGTGTCTCATCGGTCACATAACCGGAAAGATTCTCGTCCGATGAAAAATCGAGGTTGGCGCTGAGATAAGGAAACTGGGTTCCCAGCCACCGGGTTTCAGCCCCGTCCCGGATGTCCGGGGCGATCACCCCCTCGATAAAAGCGGTGCCCAGGTCGAATTCATGGTTGCCGAAGGCGGAGGCGTCGAACCCGATCAGGTTCATGATGGCGATATCGGCCCGGCCGCTGCCCTCACGGGCGTCGGGGTTGTTGAGCACCCGCCGGAAGACATCCCGCAGGCTACGGTCCCCGGCGGCCGAGTTGAAGGGGCCGGAGAGATAGTTGTCCCCGGCGGAGATGACCAGGGTGTTGGGGTACATTTCCTCGAACCGGTCCACCAGGGCTGCGAATTCGCCGGCCCGGTCGATGGCCTCCACCCCGCCCTCGAGGTCCGAGGCATGCAGCACCTGAAGCACCACCTCCGGTTCCGGCACCGAGTCTCCCAGAGAATAAAGGGAAGTGGTGCCGCTGACCTCATTGGAAACCGCGAGCATGGCACGGCCGGTCGGACTGTCGGCCCCCGGAATGAACTGAAGCCCCTCCGGCCCCAGGTCCCCGGCCCCGCCGGCTTCGGGATCACCTATGAAATCGCGGTTGTTGACATACTCGACAAATAATGGATTCAGCGGATCGGAGACATCATAGATCATGACCCCGCCCATCCGCTCCAGGCCGATAAACGCGAGGGTACGGCCGTTCAGGATGCCCAGGGTGATGCCCTCGGGCTCGGGGCCCTTGTCGTCGCTGCGGTCGTCAAAGGCGTTGTCGTCATTGGAGGCGTTGAGATGATCGGGATATCGGGATGCGAGGATCTTCTCAAAGCCGTCTCCGCTGTCATAGACCAGAGAAATACCGGAATCGGTCACCTCCCAGATGGAAAAGGACCGCCCCCCGTAGGCGTAAAGTTCGTCAAAATCGCCGTCCCCGTCAGTGTCCCCCCTTGTCGTAGTGACCTTGAGCCGGCCGAGGGCACTTTCGTCCTGAAGCTCGGCCGCATTGGGAAAGGCGGTTTCGTCCAGAACCAGGTCCGACACCCGGGCCTCTTCGCTGAAGCCGTCGTAATCGCGGCTGTCGCCTTCGTTGGCGGTGAGCAGATAGGTGGAGTTGCCGACCGTCATCACCGCAAGTCCATCGGGCTGGTACATACCGAACACCGGCCATTGCCGGATATTGATGATGCCGTCCTCGTCGCTGGCGTCCATACCGTTGGGCCCGGTATTCTGAACTTTATATCCCAGAGGCAGGATGTCGGTGATGGTCTGAAGATTGATGTCGAGCACCGCCACCGCATTGTTCTCCTGCAGAACGACATAGGCGGTGGAGGAATCCTCGGACACAGCGATATATTCCGGCTCCAGGTCCTGAGCCACCGTGGCGCCGGGGCCGTAGATCCGAACCCCGGCCTGCCGGAGTTCGGCTTCCCGGGCGTTGAAATCCAAAAACCCGACCGTCACCGCCGACGCGTTTTCCACACCGGCGGAAAGATCCACAATGGTAACAGAGCCTTCCGGGTCCACTGTATAGTCATCGTCGGGTTCGCCCTCGTTGGCCGACAGAAGGGTCATGCCGTCCGGGGTGAAGGTGACCATGTCGGGAAGCACCCCGGCTTCGAAGTCGGCGATGACATTTCCCTCCGCATTCAGCAGAAGGATCCGGCCGTTGTCTTCGGTGTTTTCGGCCTCCACCGCCGCGGCCAGCAGGCCGTCGGAAAAGGCGACGCTGTTGACCCCCTTGCCGTAGGCGGTGATATCGAACTGAGTGATCAGGGCGGGGTTGGATGGGTTGGAAATATCGAGCACATCGATGGCGTTGTCGGCGCCGTTGACTACGAACAGCCGCCGGGTGACCGGGTCATAGGCGTTGATCTCGGCCGCCCCCTCATCGAATTCGCCCGTTTCATAGGTGCCCAGCAGGGTCATGAATCCAGGAATTTCGTCCGAAAATGCCGCGGTGACCGACCGTTCCCCATCCATGGACACCACACATTCACCGGTGCCGGTGCAGTCGCCGGACCATCCGGCAAAAATCATGCCGGGGTCCGGCACCGCCGTCAAAGTCACCTGACGTCCGCCCCGAAAAAAATCGGTACAGTCGTCGCCGCAGTCGATCCCGGACGGATCACTGACGACCCGGCCTCCGCCGTCGGTCTCGACCGACAATAAAAAATAATCGGAATCGGAGTCGCTGCACCCCCATACCAGCGCCGCCAAGACCAGCGGCAGCAGGCCTTTTGCAAGCATCGCATGTTTCATAAGCTCTCTCCTTTGTTTGTGAAATTGTGAAAACCTCACAAACAGTAACGATGCTTTGTTAGGAGAATATTAGAATCGAAATGAAAGATGTTATTTTGTGATGTGAGACCTCAGCAGGGCGATCCCCTCTTCCCGGGCATGGAGGATCTGCTTGATGTCGACGCCCCGGAATTCATCCCGGGTTAGAATGCGATCCCGCAGGGTGTTTCGGTACCTGATGTATTCCACCTTGGCTGAGATGTTCGGGGTAACCGTTTCGGTATAAAGAAAGGTGTCGACGGGGCGGTTTTTGCCGTTCTGGTTTTCCTCGGTGAGATCGACCCGGTGGGCGCCGTCGGTCAGGAAACAGTGGACCATCGGCACATAAGGCAGATCGTACTTTTTCAGAATCGCATCGGCGCCGGTGACAATCGCTTCGGTCATGGCGTAGATGCCGATCTGTTTGCGAACCGCCAGTTCCAGTTCCTGGGCCAGGGTGGCGATGACCGCGTGCTTGGTGGTGCAGGAGCCCATCCCTTCCTTGAACAGGATCATGAGGTCGTCCCGGTCGGAATTGTATCCGTAGGGGAGTTCATGCACGTATCGGCAGGCCTCCTGAAAAGTGCGGATATCGAGGTTCATCAATTGCCTGGATATGTCGCCGGTATCGGAAATGGGCGTGTCCGGAAAAACGGTAAACGGGTCCATCGGTATTCCTTCGTACATTTCTTTGAATTACATTTTGGGGCCGATTCCGGTGAATACCGGATTTCAGCCCGCGATCAGGTCTTTGTAAGAAAACGTCCCCTCCTGGGGGTTGAGGAGCCATTCCTTGATGGCGTCCCGAATCTCCCGCACCCGGGCGAGCTTTTCTTCATGGGTTCCCGCCACCTTGGCCGGGTCATGAAAGGGCATGTACCATCGGGTGGTGATCCCCGGAAAAATCGGGCATTGGGCCTCGGATTCATGGCAGACGGTGATGATATGGTTATAGAGTTTTCCCTTCTTGAACAGCTGGAAGACGCTCTGAGGGGTTTTGTCGGAAAGGTCGATCCCCTCCTCTTTCATCACCTCCACCACCAGCGGATTCACCCCTTCGGAGGGTTCCAGCCCGGCGCTTTCGATCAACAGCCGATCTCCGGCGAACTGCTTCAGGTATGCCTCGGCCATCTGGCTGCGGCCGCTGTTGTGTTGACAGATGATCAAAATTTTTACTTTTCGGTCCATCTCTTTCTCCTTCATTCTTTCGCTCTATGGGATGAACGGCATTCGGACCCGACCGCGGATCGCGATCCATCTTTTCGGCCCTTGATCAATCCGCCATTCCGAAGTATGGACAGGGAATGAACCCGGGCAAAGGTTGAGAGTCTTTTTGTCTACACCTCAATTGTTAGAAACGGATTAGGACCGCATGCGGACTACAGATTTTTTAGCCCTGTTTTTAATACGGACTGAACATTTCCGGACTATTCTGCCGGATCTTGATCACCGGGGACCCACAAGCAGGACCGTATGACTGAAAGGGAATCACATGAAACTGTCACTCGCCCAGAAAATGACATGGATGGGGATTCTGATTTTCGGAGCGCTGGCCGCCGTCTCCTATTTGTCTCATCATCAGTTCCGCCTCGTGGAAAAAGCCCATGAGGAGGCCGATCTCCATCAGCAGACCCTCTCCGAACGGATGAGTCAGCTGATCCGTACCAACCGGTTCGAATCTCATCTGAGCCGGCTCACGCTTCTGGCCAAGAACGCCATCATCGACAAGGATGCCGGAAATATCTCGGACGCAACCCGCCAAGCCATGGCCCGCCATTCGGTTTTTCTTGAGTCGGAAACGGCCACACTTCAGGATTTTGCGGCCGACGAACCGGATCAGCGCCGATATAAATCTCTGACCGATGCGATTCCCCGTTTTACCGCCGCCGTTCAGGCGGATTTGCCTGCCCTGATCGCATCCCACGGACAAAAGGCCCGGCAGATCGCCGCCCGGTTCGCGGAGCTCGAAGACCACATTTCTTCCCAGGAATCGGACATCGCCGCCCATCTTCAATCCCTGGACCGGGTCCTGAAAGAAAAGATGACACAGGCCCGGCGGGAGAGCCACGGCGCCCGCCTGGCCACATCCGCCAAACTGAACCTGGTCCATTTACAGAAAGATTTTACGGTGCATTCGCTTACCCCTGGTTCGAACATCACCGATTATGAGCGCAGGGAAACGGAAAAACATACCGCCGATTTCAGAGAAAATATTCAGAAGCTGGCGGCGCAGGCACCCTTTCTGAAGCATGTTCTGGACACGGTCCGGACCTATTTCGATCTTTTCCTTGAAAAAGGGGCCGAATTGACTGATCCGGCTGTTTTTCAGGAGTCGTCGGAGAAAAACCGAATCCGGATTCAATTGGATGCCTTTGCAGAGGATCTGCTGGACAAGATCGAGGGAATCATTCAGCGGATCGAATTCGCCGGGGAACAGGCCGGGGAAATCCGGTCCCATATGGATCGCCTCTCCCGAATTCAGATGTATCACGCCCGATTGATGGTTTCGGTGCTTCGGGCCGTATCCGAACAGGGGGCCGGCGCCATTCGAGAAGAATACCTCAAGCAGATGGCGGCCTCTGAAAAAGTGATTCGGTACGATCTGCTTCAGTTATCCCGATATCTGGCCACCGGAGCGGAAAACGAAACGGTTCGGGCCCTGAACACCGCCTATGAAGACCTGTTCGAGACCGTGAACACCCGGCTCAAGCAGTTGATTGAGACCAGCGGCGCCGAAACCCGGCGGAT
>CAZNLT010000039.1:0-39743 GCA_964573705.1 uncultured Desulfobacterales bacterium | reverse complement strand
CCGTGACGATGTTCCTGCTTTTGATCCTCACGGTATTCAGGGTGGACGCAGCGACGGGCAACGACAGGTCCGTTTCGTCCCCCTTGGCCTCCCGCAGCTTGCTGCTCGATGCCGTTAAGGTGGGGGAGCGGATTTGTGCCGTGGGCGAACGGGGTCACCTCCTCTTTTCTTCGGACGACGGCAGAACTTGGACCCAGGTTCAGACCCCGACCCGGGCCACCCTAACCGGTGTAACCTTCCACGGGAACACCCTGGGATGGGCCGTGGGCCACGACGGAGTCATCCTGCGCACTCGGGATGGCGGGAATCATTGGGAAATGGTTCGCAACACACCCGATGAGGGCCGCCCCCTGCTGGATGTCTGGTTCCGGGACGATCGACATGGTTTTGCCATTGGCGCCTACGGCCTTTGTCTTCGAACCGACGACGGAGGTGCCCGCTGGCAGGAAATCCGTATTTCCGAAGACGACTGGCACCTCCACCAGATGGCGCGGTCCACCGACGGAAGGCTCTATATCGCCGCGGAGGCCGGTCAGGTCTACCGCTCCGATGACGAAGGCGCCACCTGGATCACCCTCCCTTCACCTTACGACGGGTCTTTTTTCGGCCTTCTGGCCCTGGAAAACAATGCCATGATGGTCTTCGGCCTGCGGGGCCATGTCTTCCGGTCCGAAGATGCCGGCGAGCACTGGCGGCAGGTGCCGACAGGCACCGTCGCCACCCTGGCCGATGGCATTCGCCTGACCGACGGCCGGATACTGCTGGCCGGACTGGCCGGTACTGTACTGGTGGAGCAGGGCGCAGCCTTCAAAACCATCCCAGGCCCGGGACGACTCGGTGTCTGGGGAGTTGTCGAAACCGGGCAATCGGATCTGATCTGTTTCGGTGAACGGGGAGCGACACGATTGGCCTTGGTAAAATAAAACGGCACATCTCGGCCCCATGCAGCCAATGAATATTCACTGATCAACCACATATGCAAAAGGTTCATCCACTATGTCTTCGGCCGTTTCCTTTCTCGAACGCTTGGTTTTTAAAAACCGCCCCCTGGTCATCGGCGCATTTCTCGCCCTGACCGTTCTCATGGCGGCCAGTGCCTCAAGGCTCGGCATCGACGCCGGATTTGACAAACTGCTGCCTATGAAACACGACTATATTAAGGTGTTTTCCCAGTACCGGACGGTTTTCGGCGGTGCCAACCGGGTTCTGGTGGCCCTGGTGATCCAACGGGGCGATATCTTCAACCCGGAATTTTTCACCGCCCTGGAAGCGGCCACCAACGACGTCTTCTTCATGCCCGGGGTCGATCGCAGCCGGGTCTCCTCTCTCTTTACGCCCAATGTAACCTATAGTGAGGTCGTAGAAGACGGCTTCGTCGGCGGCAATATTGTGCCGGCCGACTTCACCCCGACCCCGGAAAAGCTGGCCCAGGTGCGAAAGAATGTTTTAGCGTCCCAGTACATGGGCCGCCTGGTGGCCAACGATTTTTCCGGGGCCATCATCAGCGCCGAGCTGCTGAGCGTGGATCCGGCCACCGGAAAAGAACTCGACGTGGTGCAGGTGGCCAAGGCCCTGGAAAAGATCCGCGCCAAATACACCAAGGGAGACATCGACGTTCACATCATCGGTTTTGCCAAAATCATCGGAGACATGGCCGAAGGCGCCTCCCGGGTGGTCCTCTTTTTCGGCATCACTTTCCTGGTGACCGCCGCCATGGTGGGGTTGTATACCATGTCCGTTCGACGGACGCTGCTCCCTCTGGCCTGTTCCGTCATCGCCGTCATCTGGCAATTGGGCCTGCTGCCGGTGCTCGGGTACGGTATCGATCCCATGGGCATCCTGGTCCCATTTCTGGTCTTCGCCATCGCCGTGAGCCATGGCGTCCAGATGGTCAGCGCCAACCGGGCCGAAATCTTTGCCGGTGCGACGCCGCTTGAAGCGGCGCGCGCGTCGTTTCGCCGGCTGCTCCTGCCGGGTGTCATTGCCCTGGCCAGCGACACCATCGGTTTTGTCACCATCCGTTTTATCGAAATCCGCATCATTCAGGAAATGGCCGTGATTGCCAGTCTGGGGGTCCTGGTCATCATCCTGACCAATCTGATGCTGTTGCCGGTGCTGCTTTCCTATATCGGCATCAGAGAGCAGTCCATGAGACGGCTGCTTCCCCGTATCAAACGGTTTGATAAAATATGGAACCGTCTGTCCGCTATCGCTCTGCGTCGCAATGCCGGGATTCTCATCGGGGTGGCGCTGATTCTGTTTGCAATCGGCCTGTGGAAGGGCACCGCTATTCGTATCGGTGATCTGCATCAAGGAGTGCCGGAGCTTCGCCCCGATTCCCGTTACAATACCGATACCCGCATCATCAGCGAGAAGTTCACCATCGGCACCGATGTCATCACCGTTTACGCCGAAGCCGGAGCGGACGCCTGCATCGATTATGCATCCATGGCGAGCATCGATGATTTTGCCTGGCATATCGCCAATGTTCCCGGGGTCCACTCGGCGCTGAGTTTACCGGCCGTGGCCAAGGTCATCACCTCCGGTTGGAA
Organism: uncultured Desulfobacterales bacterium; assembly: GCA_964573705.1. GTDB lineage: Bacteria > Desulfobacterota > Desulfobacteria > Desulfobacterales > Desulfococcaceae > JAABSQ01. Next base: position 37,191 of record CAZNLT010000039.1, on the reverse strand, counting down.
CCAGGGCAGTCTGGAGTGGCGGGTCCTGTCACGAAACCAGGATGTGCTGAGAGAAGCCGTACAATATATTCCCACCACCACCGGTCTGCTAAACCGCGACTGCAGCGTGATGCCGGTCCATATTTTCACCCGGGATCACAAGGCCGCAACCATCGCCAATGTCGTCGCGGCAGTAAAGGCATACGATCAGCAGAATGCGGACGGCCCCGTGGCGTTCAAACTGGCCGGCGGCAATGTTGGCGTCATGGCGGCTACCAATGAAGAGGTCATTGCCTCCCAGTTCCCGATCCTTTTCTATGTTTTCGCGGCCGTGATCGTGCTTTGTATGCTGACCTACCGCTCCGTCAGGGCGACGTTGTGCATCGTCTTGCCTTTGGGATTGGTCTCTTTGCTGGGCTATGCGCTCATGTCCGTGCTGGAAATCGGTTTGAAGGTCAACACGCTACCCGTCGTAGCGCTGGGCATCGGCGTCGGTGTGGACTACGGCATCTATATCTTCAGCCGCCTGGAGAGCATCCTGGCGGAGGGAGTGCCCCTTCGGGAGGCCTATGCCAGGACCCTTGCCGTTACGGGCAACGGCGTGGCCATGACCGGTTTTACCCTGGCCATCGGCGTCGCCACCTGGATTTTCTCGCCGCTGCAGTTTCAGGCCGATATGGGGATTCTGCTCACCTTCCTCTTTCTGGTCAACATGTTCGGCGCCGTATTGTTGCTGCCGGCGCTGGCTGCCTGGCTGCTTCCGGTGAAATCCGAAACCGGTGAACACGCCACTGAGAAAAAAAGGCCGAAAAAATCAATGCAATCGCCTGATGGATTTTAAAAGCCCCAAAACACACAGGAGCAATTGTTTTGAAATACCGTGCAATCCAATGGGCGACGGGCGCTATGGGCGGCTCCGTGCTGAGAGGCTTGATCGATCATCCGTCAGTCGAGTTGGCTGGTGTGTATGTCTATAGCGAAAATAAACGCGGCAGGGATGCGGGCGATCTGGTCAGCAGATCGCCCACCGGTGTCCTGGCGACCAATTCACTCGAGGAAATCGTCGCACTGGATGCCGATGTGGTCATTCATTGCGGCCGGTTGATACCCCCCTATGGCAGCCATGATAAGGAAATTATTTCCCTTCTCGTTTCCGGCAAGAATGTGATCAGCATCAACGGCTACAGCAACCCTGGATATTGGGACAAAGCGCAGCGGAGGACACTGGAGGAAGCCTGCCTGAAAGGCGGATCGACCCTGACCTCCGGCGGCTTGAACCCCGGTTACGCCGGTGAACAAATGGCTGTCGTGGCCTCGGGCGTATGCCAAGAACTCGACCACGTGACGGTCGAAGAATCGGTTGATGCCAGCGCGGTGCGCGACCCCGTCTATGCTTTTGATACGCTTGGTTTTGGCGCAGATCCCAATGAGGTTGACCCCAACAATCCAAGTTGGGGCCCGGCGAGTGTGTTAAACGGCATGTATGGTGAAGTCCTTGCGGCAATGGCCGACCATCTGAAACTCTCTATCGATCGGCTGGAAACGGCGCATAAACTCTATGCTGCCAGCGACGACCTTGAGGTTGCTGCCGGAACGATTCCGGAAGGCCGGGTCAGCCATACCAATTGGCGTTGGTATGGGTATTGTAACGGGGTTCGCAAGCTGACCATGAGCATCCATTGGTATATGGAAACCACTCACCTCGACAATCCCGATCCGCCGTTATGGCGTATTAAGATTGAAGGAAAACCGGGGGTCGAATTCTCCGTTGACCTCAAGCGGCGTCCGGGCGAAACGGAGCGCATTTCGAAAGAGATGCAAGCCGTCGCCGGTGCCGTTGTCAATAGTATTCCCGCGGTGTGTGATGCAAAACCCGGTCTGATGACCCGCCCGGTGGCGACACCGTTCGATGGTTCGGCGTTTGTCTGATGACCGTCCATAATTGGTATGCAACCAAGGGGCTATTGGTTTTCCCGCTCCCTGTCCACGTCGTCCAGGAAGTCTTCGCCCGCAGCGAAGAGGGATTTGGTGCCATAGGCTTGCAAGATACTCCGCTGCATCTCCTCTAAGGGCACATCGTCGTATTCTCCCCGGTAGCGGATGTATTCCATATGCTTGTTGCCGTTTAAGTCGAACGGGTGGTAGAGAGAGTCGTGGCGTCCGTCGAAGTCAAGTGTCATCAGACCGAATCTTTCACACAGTTCGACATTGAAGGCCGGTGTCGCCTTCACCCATTTCCCGTCCAGGTAAAGGGTCGTATAGCCGTGCCAGGCAAAGACATCCGTTTTCATCTGCTCACGAAGCCGTTTGGTAGAGAGATGATTGCGTACATCGGCAAAGCCCATGCGGGCCGGTATGCCTATGGCCCGGCAGCAGGCGGCCAGCAGGGCGGCCTTGGGAACGCACCACGATTCCTTGCGTGCCAGGGTCGCGGAGGCTTTGATATCGGCTACACTGAGGCTGAACAGGTATGGGTTATAGCGGATGTCGTCCCGCACGGCATAATAGAGGTCGATGGCCTGCTGCCTCGGCTTGCCGGAGCGACCGGTTCGCTGGTGGGCGAAGGCGCGAACGGCTTCATGATCGGCGTCGATAATCGGCGTCGGCTGCAGGTATTGGGGGTATGGATGCATTAGTCTTCTCTTTTGTCGATTTTATATTCATGCAGGGGCCGGCTTCCCATCCGGCTGCACGTCAATCGTTTCCGGTCCTTTTCGGGGCGGGTCAGGGGCGCGGCGGGTTTGAGCGATTCAATGGAACGAACGGTCAGACGGCGGTATTCGTCGGCACCGCGATCCATCCATACCCGTTCATTGACGGACAACTCACGGACGATTCTTGCGGGGATTCCAGCGGCCAGTGTGCCGGCGGGGATTTTCATGCCGGCCTTGACCAGCGACATGGCCGCCACGATGGCATGGTCGCCGACGTTGGCGCCATCCATAATGACGGCATGCATGCCCACCAGGGCGTTGATCCCCACATGGCAGCCGTGGAGTATGGCCCCGTGTCCGATGTGTCCCTCCTCGGCGATCACCGTCTCGACTTCGGGGAAGGAGTGGATCACGCAGGTGTCTTGGACGTTGGCCCCTTCGGCCAGACGGATGCCGCCCATATCTCCCCGCAGGCAGGCGCAGGGGCCGACATAACAGTGTGGCCCGATGATGACATCTCCGATGAGAACGGCGTCGGGCTGGACAAAGGCGTCGGGGTCCACCACCGGCACGACGCCGTCGATTTCGTAAACCTTGGCCATGATCAATTCTCCGGCGGGGGGTCGCAGGTGCCCGTGTCCATACCCGCTTTTTCAGCGTCGACCTTTTTCCACAGCCAGTCCCGTATCTTGCGGCGCAGGATTTTCTGGACGGCATTTCTGGGCAATGTATCGACGATTTCCAGCCGTTCGGGCAGCTTGTACTTGGCCACCCCCTTGGACGCCATGTATTCCACGATCTCTTCCAGGGTGATGGTTTCTCCCTCCATGGGAACCACCACCGCACAGGTCCGTTCGCAAAGACGCTCGTCGGGGCAGCCCACGGCGGCCACTTCTTTGATCTTCGGATGGCCGAAGATCAGGGTTTCCACCTCTTCTGGACTGATATTCATACCACCACGAATGATCAGGTCTTTGAAGCGCCCGCTGTAAAGATATTTGTCCTTTTTATCCCCTTCGATTGAGAACAGGTCGCCCGTGTGGTAGTAGCCATCGCTGTCGAAGGCTTTTTCGGTCAGGTCCGGACGGTTCCAGTAGCCGCTGAATACGGTCGGGCCGGCAAAACAAAGCTCTCCCACTTGGCCGTTTTGCGTAATTTCTTCTGTGGTGCCGGGAACCACCAGACGGCTGCGCATGCCTCCGACGATATGATCGGGAACGTCCCAGTGAATCTCCCCCCGTCCGAAACGCGGAAAATAGGTGGCCCGGTCTTCGGCCACGGGAAAAAACCGCGGCACACTGAAGAAAGCGGTACCTTCGTTGGAGGCAAAAAAATTTACGATGCCGATGTCGAACCGGTCCTGGTAGAAACGCACCATCCAGGGGGATAGCGGAACGGATCCGGAACCGATCACTTTTACCTGCAAAGTCTTCATGGTTTCGGCGATGGGCGACTTGGCGATGGTGTCCAGCAGCGCCGGCGGCATGAGGGTATAGTCGATTTCTTCCTTGGCGAGTTGCGCGAAAAAGCCATCCTGATCGAAGGGGTGGTGCAGGGCGAATTTACCGCCGGTTAGGATCCATGGGGTGAACAGGCCGCCGAATCCGGACATGTTGATGATCGGGAAACTGCCGTGGATGTTAAAACCCTTTTCGATTTGGCTTCCTTCCACCACCACGCGACCGAGATTGAGCCATTCGTTGTGGGTATGGGGAACGCCTTTGGGCGCCGCTTCGGTACCGGAGGTCCAGCAGATGGTGAACACGTCGTTGGGACCGGACTGCTTGCCGTTCAGGCCTGTCGTATCGACGTTGCTCTGAAGGATATCCTCGATTTGGTGGCCCTCCGTCTGATGCTCGGAGCCGATCCAGAAGAGATGTTTTAAGCAGGGTGTTTTTGCTTTGAATGCGCGTGCCATCTCGGCGTGGTCGAAGCCGTGAAAAACAGGCAGGGTCACCATTGCTTTGGCGCCGGTGTCCTTCAGGGCCGTGGTTAATTCGTGCTCTCGGGCCATGGCGGACAGGGGGCTGGAAATGGCTCCGACCCGGGCGGCCGCGAAATAGCACAGAATCATTTCGGCGATGTTGGGCAGCTGAATAAGGACGACGTCGTCCCTGCCGATACCGGCAGATTCAAAGGCCACGGCGATGTGGTCGATGGCTTGAATCATCTCGGCATAGGTGAATCGTTTGGGATCCTGACCGGTGAGTGCCGGGCGATTGTAAGGGTCGACGAGGGCCTCTTTGTCCGGATGCTCTGCCGCGGATCGATAGAGGATGTCCAGCAGGGTTTCTTCTCCCCAGTACGCTTTTTGGGTGTATTCTTCGATCTTTTCCTCTGAAACCAGAATCATCGGTGACGCTCCTTTTTTATTGAATCGTTTTGCGCAATTTTTCGCAGGTCTGCCGATACGACGCGGCCATTTCCTGCACGACCTCTCCTGCGGGTTTAAGCTCCTCGACCTGGGCGACGCTCTGCCCGGCGCTCCAGATGTCCAGCCACTTTTTGGAGCCCAATTCGGGGGTGGCGTCGACCCGTTCGATGCTCTGTTTGATCCAGTTGGCCCGGTTGCTCGTGATGCGTTCGGAGGTGATGATGTCCTCAGGGCCTGAAGCGATGACGGCTTTTTTATAGGCCTGGCTGGCACCGGCCTCCGGGGTGGCGATCAATCGGGTTCCTGTAACGATCCCGCAGGCTCCCAAAGAAATGGCTGCCGCCATTTGTGTGCCGGTGCTGATGCCGCCTGCGGCGACAACGGGCAGGCCCGCCTTTGCGACCAGGTAGGGAACCAGCACCGGAATGGGTAACGTACCGCCATGGCCGCCGGCGCCGGCACCGACGGCGATCAGACCATCCACGCCACCGTCCCGGGCTTTCAACGAATGCTCCAGGGAAACGACATCCGGGAAGACCTTGCCGCCGTTGGCGTGGACGTCGTCGACGATCAGGCGCGGGTCGCCCAGCGAGGTGATAAAAAACTGAACGCCGGCATCCAGGCAGTGAGCCAGTTGTTGTCTCCACGCAAACCGGCCGGAAAGATGGATGTTGACGCCGATGGGCTTATCGGTCTCCTTCCGTATCGTTCGTAGTGCCTTCTTCAAATCGTTCAATTCTCTGTAGTTCGGGAGAGGGAACATCCCCAGGCCTCCCGCTTCGGAGACGGCGATGGTGAGCGCCTCATAGGAAACCAGGAACATGGGCGCGCCGATGATGGGGTAATCGAGCCCGAGCATATCGGTTAACGGCGTCTGGATTCGCATGGTCCTTTTTTGGCTGATCTTGGTTCGGTTGATAATAGGAAACGATGGAGAACTTACCTTTTTACGTTTATCAGCAAGATGGATGCCAATGATCCATTCCCCGATTGCGTTAAAATTTGATAGATACCAGTTGGTTGTTCGTCTATCGGGTGGGCTGGGGTTTGGATAGGAACAACATATTGTTAGGTATGGACAAAATATTACGCATTCTTCGAGACGCCACCGGATGCCTGCCTTCCGGCAGTCAAAGCAGCGCGTGGCGCGTTGACACGTCATCCGGATCTGCACCAAACGGCCGGGTCTCCGGATAGGTGGCCGTTCGTCAACTCCGATGGGGTTTGGGAGGTATGACGATGCCGTGTTTTTTCATGCGGAACCGCAGGGTCGACGGATTGATGTCCAGCAGTTCGGCGGCGCCGCCCGGCCCCCTGACCTTCCATGCGGTTTTTTCCAAAGCCCATCGAAGGTGTTTGGTTTCCATCTCTTTCAAGGTGACCGCATTCATCGGCGGCCTATCGCTGGTGCATTCGGCATCTAATTCAGGTATGCGGGGGGTGTTTTCCGTACTCAGGATACAGGCTCGCTCGATGACGTTTTCCAGTTCGCGAACATTTCCCGGCCAGTCGTAGCGCATGAGGCGCTCCATATCTTTTTTTTCAATCCCGGTAAACTCTTTCCCGGTGCGGTTGGAATGGATATTGAGAAAATGGTAGACCAGCAGGGGAATGTCTTCCCGGCGTTCTCGCAGCGGCGGCACGTGGATGGGAAATACATTCAGCCGGTAATACAGATCCGCGCGAAAGCGGGCGATCCTGACTTCGTTCTGAAGGTCACGATTGGTGGCGGCAATCAGGCGAAAGTCCGATCGAAGCGTCTTCGTCCCGCCCACCCGTTCGAACTCCTTGGTCTGCAGAACGCGCAGCAGGCTGGTCTGGATGTCGGAGGCGATCTCTCCCATTTCATCCAGGAACAGGGTCCCGGTATCGGCCAGTTCAAACCGGCCGGTGCGGAGCTGGGATGCGCCGGTGAAGGCCCCTTTCTCGTGTCCGAAAAGCTCACTGGGAATCAGGTTTTCCGGCAGCGCACTGCAGTGCACCCGGATGAACGGCCTTTTGTTTCTCCGGCTCAGCCGGTGGAGGGCTCGGGCGACCAACTCCTTACCGACGCCGGTTTCGCCGGTGATCAACACCGTCGCCTCGCTTTTGGCGACCTGTTCGATCTGGGAAAGGACTTTCTGGATGCCCTGGCTCTTGCCGACAATCTCCTTGAAGTGCAGGCTCTGGATGTGCTCCTCCTGGTAGTACTGCTTCTCCTGATGCAATTTTTTGTTGAGGCGCCGGATTTCTTCGTTGGCCTGGGCATTGTCCAGGGCGATGGCGGCGATGGCGGCAAAAAACGACAGCAGGTCCAGATGGTGCGCCTTGAAAGCGCTGGAGAGTAGGCGGTTGTCATGGTAGAGAACGCCGACGACCTTGTTGCGCAGGTTCATGGGAACGCAGATCCGTGAACGGATGCTGTCGTTGGAGAAAAAGTGGTCGTCGCATTCGGGATCGCCTTCCATGATCCGGCCTTTTCCGGTTTGTGCAACTTCCTCGATCAGCTTCATCGATGAGACGAAATTGTGGTGGTCGATATGGGAGGATGTGAGGTTTTTCGAGCCACGGATCCGCAGTTTGGACGATGATCCGTGGCGCTCGATGAGAAAAATCGCACCACGCTCGGCGCCGGTCAGACGGTTGACCGTGGAAATGATGTGCTGGACCAGGTCCTTGTAGTCACGGATGGCGGCGACCTCCCGCGTCAAGCTCAAGACGTTATTGAACATGTCATCCGTATGATGGGAGCTGTCGATCAGGCTGCGCAGGTCATCCGGAATCAGGTTTTCATTGAGCCGGTTGAGTACGTCGGTACCTTCCGCGGCCAATCGGGTGGCCTGTTTTTTATCCCCCTTGACGAGATGGAGCCTCGCCAGATCGATATTGACGCGTGCATGTTCGATGGCATGGCCGGACTGTTCGGCCCATTCTTTGGCCGTCTCGAGGCATTCGATGGGCAGGTCGACGGACTCCTGGTTGAGCCTGTGCAGGTAGCTGCGGTATCGGAAGCCGAGAGACTTGCTGTAGAGATTCTTACCACGCAGTTTGGCGTTGATCTCTTTTTCCAGCGACACCCCCTTGATCCGGGGAAGCTCGCCTTTCTCCATGGCCAGCGCCAGCGCGAGCAGGTAGGGATAGGGCAGCACCGTGGCTTGCACCTTGCGGCTTTTCTCCAAGAAGTCTTTCAGGTATCGGATGCATTTCTTTTTTTCCCCCTTCAGGTAATAGGCGAAGGACATCATGATGCGCACATGGATCCAGACCCAATCGTTGTGGGACTGGCGGGCCTCCTGGCTGGATTGGCTCAAATATTCGAGCGCTTCGTCCATGTGCCGGATATTGATCATGACCGCTCCCATGTTGCCGCTGGCGTGGGAAGAGAGGTAGAGGTCACCGCGCTCCGCACAGAAGGTCCGGATGGCATCCAGCATGCCCAATCCCTGGGTGATCTGGCCGATTTGTGAGTAGCAGTAACCGACGGTATTGGCCGCCAGCAGGGGAAACTGGCCCATGGGCAGTTTGTCTACATCTGGCACCGATTTTTCATAGTTCTCCACGACTTCCCGAAACCGCCCCTGCCAGTAGAGGAAAAAGGTGGAAAAGGTGTTGGCGGTTTGCAGCAGTTTGGGGTCGTTGAGTCTTTTTGCTTGCTGCCAGCCTTTCTCGAAAAAGGTCAAGGCCTTGGCATAGCGTGTTTTGAGCCATTCGTTTTTGGCGATATGCATGCGCAAGAGGACCTGGATCGGTATGTTCTCCATTCTCTCGGCCCGTCCCAGCGCATCGTAGAGGATGGATAGTACCTGAGAGGTATCGTGCCGTGCGGTGGAGAGCTTGGAATACTTGATGGCGGTTTCGGCGAAGAGGTGGTCCACCTCTTCGCCGGCCAGGGCGCCTAAATCGTCGATGACCTTGGCATAACATTGAAAGGCGATTTCGTTGTCGTATTGGCGCAGGTGGATGTTCCCGGCTTGGATCAGGCACTGACATCCTTCCAGGTCATTGGGGATCTGCAGCAGATGGTGGGACAGCATGTGTGGACTGCTGGCGTTATCGGCCAGCTCGTTCATGAGCAGGGCGGCGATGCGTTGATGCAGTTCCCGCTTGTCCTTTTCGGGAATGGCTTGCATGAGATCGGCATGCAGTCCCTTGTCGCTGAACGCATAGACGCCGGGTTCGTCCGATTTCAGACCGCCGGTCTTCACATGTTTTTCCAGGGTGGTCAGCAGCTGGGTCACTTTCAGACCGGTCATTTCAACCAGCCAGTCGACATTGAAGCGGTCCTGAAAAATGGCCGCGATGGACAGGATCTGTTTTTCGGGGTCGGACTGCTGGCCGGCGTAGGGGGGGATGTAGGTGGTATCGGGCACCATGAATGCTCTCCTGTCTGGTCGATTTCGTGTAAAGCATAAAATTGACGGCCAGCATAAAAATGTTTTCCCCTCAGTGTCAAGCAAAAAGCAGAATACTGATCATATTGCGCAATATATTGTGCAGAATTTTGCCCGGTTTTGTGTGGGTGGTGTTATCTAATTGTTTATACTGATAAATATTTTCTTATAATCTTGGCACCTCCCTTGCTCCCTGTGTAACCACGATGAACGTCAAGCGCGCATTTCCAGAGCGTTGCCCGACACGCTACGGGCTTGCGCAGTACCGAATCGATACCCCGTTTTACAACCCAATGATGAATTGCATGGCAAGGAAAGGAGTCAGATACCCATGGCGCTGATCACACCGGAAGCATACAAGGACAGCTTGAACGACGGCCGTGTCGTCTATTATAAGGGCGAACGTGTGGAGAATGTCGCCACCCACCCGGATCTGGGGGTGTGCGCGGATTTGATGGCCCTAGATTACGAAATGGCTGAAAACCCCAAATACCGGGATCTTGCGGTCATGCAGGATCCGGAAACCGGCGAGGAGATCAGCCGGTATTACTACAAACCGCAGAATGCCGATGACCTGGTCAGGGCACACGACCTGATCGTTAAGGCGACGGAACTGGGCGACGGATACATCCCCCTGGCCCATGATATCGGTGCCGACGCCCTCAATGCCATCAACATTACCGCCAACATCATCGGCAACCCGGATTACATCGCACGCATCGAGAACTACCGCAAGGAACTTCAGGACAAGGACTTGGCCACCTGTGCGGCGGTAACCGACGTCAAGGGCGACCGTATGCTGCGGCCGTCGGATCCGGGGCAGGTTCATCCGGATTTCAATCTGCGCATCGTCAAAAAAAACGACGCTGGCGTCATCGTGCGCGGCGCCAAGGCGCACATCACCGGGGCCGCCTATTGCAACGATATCATCGCCATTCCCTGTCATGCCATGAGCGAGGCGGATGCCGATTACGCCGTGGCTTTTGCCATCCCGGCCAACACCAAAGGGATCCGCCAGATCTGCCGTCCTTTCCGCTCCAAGATTAGCGAGCTGGAATTTCCCAACGACCGTCCGGTCCGCGTGCATTCCGACTCGTTGATCATCTTCGACGACGTGCTGGTTCCCTGGGAGCGCGTCTTTCTATGCGGCGAGTGGAAGCACGCCGCCACTATGGTATACAATTTCGCCCTCATGCACCGTCGCACCGGGTGTGCCTATCGGATTCCCATGTCCGAGCACCTGGTGGGGGTCGGCGCGGCCATCGCCGAGTACAACGGCATCTCCAAGGCACCTCACGTAAGGGAGAAACTGACCGATCTGCTCATTTATCTGGAAACCCTGCGGGCGCTCTCCAGGACCGCCTGCTACGATTTCGTCATGCGCGGCGGCGTGGCCGTACCCAATCCCATCGCCACCAACATGGCCAAATATCATTTTGCACACAACTATCATGATGTGGTTCGAACGATCGAGGACCTGGCCGGCGGCCTGCTGGTCACCGCCCCCACCTATAAAGATTACCAGCATCCCGACATGCATGACGATATCGACAAGTACCTGCAGGCAGCCAAATCCGTTTCCACCGAAAACCGGCTGCGGATGCTGGATTTGATCCGACGGATCACCAGTGCCGATCTGGAGACCATCTGTTTGCACGGCGAAGGCTCGCCCATGGCCGAGCGCATTACCATTTTTATGGAAGGTGCCAAAGTGCTCAAGGATTGCCAGAAGCTCGTGGAGGAAATGGCCCAGGTCAAGCGCTGATCGGCATCCGAAGATACCTGGATAGAAAAACGTTTCGGGTGCGCCGCCAGGTTGCGCCCGAAACGCAACCCATTCGGTTCGAACAGGGAGGTACAAGATGGATAGTTCGTTTTTGTCTCTGGAGGGAAAAGTCGCTCTGGTCACCGGTGCCAGTCGTGGCATCGGAAAGGAAATCGCCAAGATATTTGCAGACGCCGGTGCCGATCTGGCCATCGCCAGTCGTAAATTGGAGGGTCTCGAGGCCGTGGCCGAGGAGATCAAACCCACCGGGCGCAAGGTTCTGTGTGTACCCACCCACGCCAAGAATGTCTCCGACCTGGAAAACCTGGTCTCCCAGACCAAAGAAGCATACGGGCGCATCGATATCCTGGTTAACAACGCCGCCACCAATCCGGGCATGGGTGCGGTAGTGGATACCGAAGAAAAGGTCTACGACCACATCATCGATACCAACCTCAAAGGGTATTTCATGCTCTCTAAAATGGTCGGCAAAATCATGCAGGCCCAGGAAGGGGGCACCATCATCAATGTCTCTTCGGCCGGAGGCGTGAGCCCCGCCGAGGGCCTGGGCCCTTACTGCATCAGCAAAGCGGGTATCAATATGCTCACCAAACAGATGGCCTTGGAAATGGGGCCCGCCAATATCCGCGTCAACGCCATCGCACCGCGGATCGTCAAAACCGACTTCAGCAAGGCCCTGTGGACCAATGACAAACTTATGCAGCGGGAGTTTAAATTTACGCCGCTCAAGTGCGTGGCCACACCGCAGGAGATCGCTCAGACGGCCCTTTTTCTGGCATCCTCGGCGACCAACTATATGACCGGGCATGTGATGGTACTCAATGGCGGCGCTTTCTTTTAGTCCCAATCACTGATGGTTGTCGTCTCACCCCGGCTTTTTGAAGAGGAGTACGGTTTAGCTTGAAACGTTTCGATGTCATCGTGATCGGATCCGGTATGGGCGGTCTGTGTACGGCTGCCCGTATGGCCCATAACGGGTACCGGATCCTGGTTGTCGAATCCCTGTCACGCATCGGTGGAAGGTGTTCGACCCGCCATCGGCAGGGATTCAAGTTGACGACCGGCGTTGTGGGCATCGAATGCGGCGGCGTGGTCGAACGATTTTTCGAATCCCTCGAACTTTCCTTCGACGTTCGTCCGGCGGGCCCATTGGCCTGCCTGATCGACGGCCTGATGGTCGAGATCTCCTCGCGTGAAGGCATGAAACACCTGTTGAAGGCTACCGGAGCGGAGGCACAGGAGATCGAAAGACTCATGGCGGCCATATCGCGGGGGAGCAACTGGCAGGCCCCGTCGTCGGATCTCACCTTGGGCCAATGGATCGCCCAATATACGGACGACGAACGCTTGGTTCTTGTTTTTCGGATGTTGGCCTCCGCCGCCTTAATGGCCGACCTGGAGGAAATCGGCGTCGCTACCTTCTTCACCTTTTTCGACAAGCTCAAACAGATCCCCCGCTTCGGGTATGCCCCTGAAGGGGCCATTGCTCTGCCTACATGCCTGGAACACCATATTCTGAACAACAAAGGCGAGGTATGGACCGGCGCTGAAGCCAAACGCATCATCATCGAAAGCGGTGTCGCCAGAGGAGCTTTGGTCCATCACCTCGGCAGAGAGGAAGAGATCGAGGCCTCGGCAGTCGTCAGCAACACCGGGCCGCAGCAGACGGCCCGACTCGTCGGCAGAGAAAACCTGGATCTGGACGATCGCTACATCCTCGGCAGGCGTCTGCGACCGGCCAGGGCGATTTGCATTCAGATAGGCATGCACCGTTCTCTCCAGGCGCACTCCCATCTATGGGTGACCGGAAGCCGGTGCGTGAGTCGGCTGTATCAGCCGACAGCGGTATGCCCGGAACTGGCTCCCCCGGGCCGGCACCTGCTCATCGCCCTGGCTATACCGCCCAGGGATATCGGCGTGATAAATTTAGAATCGGCAATGGACTGCTGCCTGGCCGACCTCGACCGACTCTTCCCCGGATTGCTCGAGGACGCGGATATCCTGGCGATGGATGTCTTTCGCGGGGACCGGCCGGCCATGCATGCCCAGCCGGGACGGGATACCCCGGCAAAGACCTCGATCATCAATCTCTATAACGTGGGTGACGGGGCCAAGCCGCCCGGCACTACCGGCCTGCCGGCCGTGGTCGAGGCGGCCGACTTGTGCGCCTGGGATATCTGCCAACGTATCAATTTGATCGAATCAGCCACCGTTGCAGCCTGAGAAAGCAGCGGTGGGCCGCAAAAGGATTGCCAATGGATCACCATTTTACCCATCAACAGGAAGCCCTGCGCGAGAAGACCCGTACCTTCGTCAAATGGGAAGTCCCCGAAGAAAAAGCCGTGGATGTGGAGGCCGCAGATCTCTTTCCCCATGACCTCATGGCCAAGCTGGCCGAAGCGGGTTTTTTCGGCATCAATGTACCCGAGGCCTATGGCGGCCAAGGCGGCACCGTCATCGAAGAGATGATTTTTTTCGAAGAGATTTCCAAGGCCTTGCCCGTCCTGGCGTGGACGGCCGGCGATGTCATTCTGTACGGCAACAACATCATCAAGACCAACGGCAACGAGGCCCAGAAGGCCGCCTACCTGCCCCGGCTGGTCAAGGGCGAACTGCTGTTCTGCTTCGCCCTCACCGAACCCGATGCCGGTTCCGATGCCGCCAGCATCCGTACCTCGGCCGAACTGAAGGACGGACGCTGGGTGATCACCGGTAACAAGATGTTCATCTCAGGAGCGTCCGTGGCCGATATTGCCGTGACCAACACCCGCACGGCACCGTCCAAATACGACGGTATCACCTCCTTTCTGGTGGACACCCGCAGCCAGGGATACCAGGCTTCCCCCATTAAGAAACTCGGCTATAAGGGATCGGATACCTGTGAGGTGGTTTACGATCAGGTCGTAGTGGATGAGGATCGGATTTTAGGAGGCCCCGAATGCCTCAATCAGGGCTGGCGGCAGATGATGCGGCTGCTCAACGGCGAACGCCTGGTGCTCTCCGCCTGTGCCCTGGGCATTGCCGAAAGAATCATGTCCCACCTTATTCCTTTTGTAAAAGAACGGTCCGCCTCAGCGACGATCGCCGGCCGATATCAGGACCTGGAACATAAAGTGGTCGAACTGGCAACGGAAGTCGAAGCGGGACGTCGGCTGGCCTACTATGCCGCCTGGATGGTTACGGAAAACATGAATTGCGTGCGCGAAACCTCCATGACCAAATATTTCTGCGCGGAAACCGCCAAGAAGGTGGCTGTCACGGCCATGCAGATCATGGGCAACAAGGCCTGGGAAAAAGCGTGCAGCGTACAACGGTTTTTCCGGGACGTTCCCATCTTGTCGGTCGGCGGTGGTACCAGTCAGATCCAAAAGAACATCATTGCCAAAACCATAGGTCTTTAATGCCAAGGGATAATTCGATGGAATTCAATATTTCGCGTGAAAACCGAATGGTCCGGGATGCCATCCGCGATTGGGTATCCAAGGAGTGCCCCCGGGACAAAATCGAAGAATGGGATGCAGCGGATAAATTTCCGGCCTCGTTGAGCAAAAAACTGGCCCGCCTCGGATTCTGCGCCATGACCATATCCGAAAATTACGGCGGAGAAGGGCAAAACGTACAGGGAGCCTGCATCGTGGCCGAAGAGATCGCGGCCCGGTTCCAGCCGCTGGCCCGCTGGTACACCCATCAGACGTTTCTGGGAGGACTCTTTATCGAGACCATGGGCGACGACATCCAGAAAGAGACGCTGCTGCCCGATTGTGCCAAGGGCAAATGTCTGGTCAGTCCGGCAGGCCTGGATGATTTTCAGGACTCGCCGGTCACATTTCGCACCGCAACAGCCGACCCGTCGGCGACCGCATTTATACTAACGGGTGAATCGACCCACGTGATTCTGGCGGACCAGGCCAGCCGGTTGCTGGTACCGGCCATGGCCGAGACCGATTCCCGGCCCGAAACCCGCACCGTATTTCTGGTGGCTACCGATGCCCCGGGGGTACGCATCGATCCCATCGACAAGATCGGGTGCCGCGGCGCCAACTATTGCCGCGTCCGCTTGGATGGTGTGGTCGTTGATGAGCGTGACATGATTGGCGCGGCCGGTGCCACCGGCCGCGGATCGGATCCATGGCAGCAGGTGGTGGATATCTCCCGGTTGATGACGACCGCCGAGGCCGTGGGACTGGCCCGGGGGGCCTTCGGGTACACGCTGGACTATGCCCGCCAGCGCGTCCAGTTCGGCCAAGCCATCGGGACCTTCGCCGCCTTGCGCAGCCGGTTCGTGGAAATGGCCTGCGATATTGACGCGGCGGCCATGCTGCTGGCCAAGGCGGCCTGGTGCGCGGACAACGGCCTGCCCTTCCACCGGGAAACTGCGGCGGCAAGGATCAAGGCCGGGGAAGTCGCCTTGCGCTGTGCCATGGAGGGCCTTCAGATATTCGGCGGATATGGCTACACCATGGAATACGATATCCAGCGCTATGTGCGCGACGCCAGCGGCCTGACCGCCGCGGCCGACGGCGAAAAAGCCGCCCGGGATGCAATGGGTGACCTGCTGGGATTGTAGGTATTGCCCATCCATTTTCTGGACGGACACGAAGCAGGGAGATGGTCCCGGGGTCGCTATAGATTAAATGCCTTCCAAGAAATGCAAAAGGAAAGGAATTGTTATGCAGACCGATTACCAAACCTTAGATGTCACCATCAACAACCGCGTGGCCGTGTTCCGGCTGGACAATCCGCCGGTCAACCAGCTGTCGGCGAAACTGCGCGAAGAGATTGCCGCCGCCTTTGCCGATGCGGCGGCCGACACGGCCATTGCGGCCGTCGTCGTGACCGGAACCGGCAGGCATTTCATGGCCGGCGCGGACATCACCGAAATCATGGGAGCAGACGATATCGACACGCTCTTCGACAAGGTGTTGGTCTTCGACGATTTTTACAACCGCATCGAAAACAGTCCTAAACCGGTGGTTGCGGCCATCAACGGACCGGCGCTGGGCGGCGGGCTGGAACTGGCCATGGCCTGCCACTATCGCATCGCTGCATCTGGTATCGTGGTGGGGCAGCCGGAAATTCAGTTGGGCCTGATTCCCGGGGCCGGTGGCACCCAGCGTCTTCCCCGGCTTTGCGGCCTGGCCGAGGCCCTGACCCTGATCACCACCGGCACCCCCATCAAGGCGGAGGCCGCCCTGGACAAGGGGATCGTCGACGGGGTGGTGGCGTTCGATGAACTGATCGATGCGGCCGTTGCCGCCGCCCGCCGCTTTGCCGATGGAGAGGAGGATCATCGCCAGCGCATGACCGGCAAGCGGACCGATCGCCTGCCCACTGCCGATGAGAAGGAGAAGATCATCGCCTTTGCCAAGGAGACCGCCGCCAAGAAGGCCAGGGGGCTATTGGCGCCATTCAAGGCCATCGAAGCCGTGGAAAAAGGCCTTTCCGATAATTTCTCTGCCGATATCGAAACGGAGGCCCGGCTTTTCTGCGAATGTGCCGTTTCCGATATCGCCAAAAACCTGATCGGCATTTTTCTCAATTCACGCGCTGCCGGCCGCCTGCCTCAGATCAAAGGGGTTGCGCCCGTACCGGTCAAAACGGTGGCCATGGTCGGTCTGGGGGTCATGGGCAGCGGTATCGCCAATCTGTTCCTGCGCAACGGCTATCGGGCCGTGTTGTGGGAAGTCAATGAGGATGCCCTTCAGCGGGGATTGCAGACTATCCGTAAAACCTTCGCCTATCCCATCAAAAAGGGAAGGATGAGTGAAGCCGACCTGGATGGACTGATTCGTGACAAGGCCATTCTCACCACGAATATTGAAGACGTGGCGCCGGCCGACCTGGTGATCGAGGCCGTGCTGGAAAACATGGAGATCAAAAAATCGATCTGGCAGCAGGTGGACGCTGTCTGCGGCGATCATGCGATTTTTGCCACCAACACGTCGGCGCTGCCCATCAGCAACCTGGCCACTTGCCTGAAAGATGCCTCGCGCATGCTGGGGATGCACTTTTTCAACCCGGCCGAACGGATGAAACTGGTGGAGATTATCAACGCTGCGTCTACCTCCAAAACGGCGCTGGCCACGGCCGTCGATTTTGCCCGCAAGATCAAGAAGATTCCCGTGGTGGTGAACGATGGTCCCGGATTCTACGTATCCCGCCAGCTCAATGCCCTCATGGGGGAATGCAATTTTATGCTGGAAGAAGGAATTCCCATGCAGACGATCGACCAGGCCCTCATGGACCTGGGCCTGCCCATGGGACCCTTTATCCTCAACGACCTCACCGGTATCGACATCGGTTTCCACGTGGCCGAAAACTTCGAACGCTCTTTCGGCCCACGTTGGACGTTATCGACCCTTCACCGGAAAATTTTCAAGGCAGGGTGTTTCGGAAGAAAGACCGGAAGCGGCTACTACGATTACAAAAACGGTGGCAAACCGGCTCCCAACCCGGTCGTGATCGAGATCATCGACGCCTACCTCAAGGAGAACAACATCAGCGCCCAAGAGGTCGATCCCAAGGTCCTGGCCCAACGGATGCTGGCCCGGGCCATCAACGAGGCGGCAGTGATGATGGACGAAGGGATCTGCGATCGGGCGCCGGATATGGATCTGGCCATGGTTTACGGCTGCGGATACCCGCCCGCCCGTGGCGGTATCCTTCGGGAAGCCGACGCCTGGGGCCTCGACAACGTCTACACATATCTCGAAGCGTTGGAAAAGAAATATGGGATCCGATTCAAGCCTTCCAAACGACTTAAGGAGATGGCTGAAAATGGCAAGACGTTTTACAGCCACTGATCGAAAAGAATTACCCCAAAGAAGGCCAAAGATTTCGTTTTATACGAAACCCTAATATTCGGAGGATGAATCCATGCGAAAACTGGGCGGAAAAGCAGCGATTGTGGGCATCGGAGAAGTGCCGACCGGTCGTTTCCCTGATACTGAGGCGATTCAGTTTGCCGTTCAATCGGCAAAACTGGCCATTGAGGACGCGGGGATCGACAAAGATGAGATCGATTGTATCCTACCCACCGCTGCCATGTTCAGCAACGTTTTCACCAATGAAATGGCAACGGGTCGGATCGTGGAGGAGTTGGGACTCAAGAACGTCAAGGTCAGTTGCAACATATGGTCAGGCGGGTCCAGCAGTTCCAATTCCCTGAAGTTGGCCAGCGCCATGCTTGAACAGGGAGAGGTCAACATGGTGCTGATGGTTCAGGCCGAAAAACTGGCAACCGGCATGCCGTCTGGACAAGCAGGAATCGATCTGTTTGCCTTTGCCGGACAGTCGCCTGAGTGGGAAGTGCCCTTCGGGCAGAATTTCTCCTCGCTGACCGCCCTGGCTACCATGCGGTACCAGTATGAAACCGGGACGACAGACGAGCATATGGCGGCGGTCTGTGTCTCCAACCGGAAGTGGGCCGAGCTCAACCCCCATGCCTTCTTCAGAAAACCGTTGACCGTCGAGGAGGTAATGTCCTCCAAGATGCTTGCCCGGCCTTTGCGGGCCAAGATGTCGAATATGCTGTTCGACGGCGGATCGGCGCTGATTGTGACCTCAGTCGAACGCGCCCCAGACGTCGTGGAAAAGCCGGTCTATGTTCTTGGGGAAGGCGGATTGAGTACCCATTTTGTCTTTTCCCAGGAACCGGACATGACCCGGTTTGGATTTGCGGAGGCTGGCCGTCAGGCGTATGATCAGGCCGGCCTGACCGCCAAGGATATTGACGTTGCCGAGATCTACGACTCCTACCCCATTTACCAGGTCATCGGATTCGAAGAACTGGGATTCTGTGAACGCGGCCAAGCGGGTGAAATGTTCCTGCGGGGAGACACCTGGCCCGGTGGGAAAATTCCCTGCACAACGGACGGCGGTATGCTTTCCAAGGGGCATATCGGTGCCGGTGGATCCTATTCCCTGCTGGTGGAATCGGTTCGTCAACTCAGGGGAACCGCCGGTGAACGTCAGGTTCCGGACGCCCGGTTCGCCATCGAAACCGGAACCGGTGGAACCTATGTAGACTCCCACGTAACCATCTTGGGCTCGGAAATCCCGTAAAATCAAAGGAGACATCATGCAGGTACCAGAAAAACCGGATCCGTTGGTCAACAATTGGGCCAGGCCTTTTTGGGATGGAACCCGAGAAGAGAAGTTGTTAATCCAGAAATGCTCAGATTGCAAAAAGAATATTTTTTATCCCCGGATGGCCTGCCCCTACTGCTTTTCCGACAGCCTGGAGTGGGTGGAATCGTCCGGAAAAGGAACCATCTACTCATTCACCGTCGTGGAGAGCAACGCGGCATCTCCGTTTGTTCCAGATATGCCGTTTGTCATTGCTGTAGTCATATTGGAGGAAGGCGTGAGGATGCTGACGAACATTGTCGACTGCGATGTCGATGCGCTGCAATGTGATCAGGCCGTGGAAGTCGCGTTCCGGAAAAAGAACGATGAATTCACGCTGCCCATGTTCAAACCGGTGCAGGGCTGACATGCCCGACGGAGTCTCCGGCATGGCAGGAGCGACTGTCAGCTGCGATCGGCAGGCAAGCCCACACCGATAGCAATCGCGGCAGGATGCCGCTCCCGCGCAATCGGGACCGACTAAGAAAGGATAAAGGATGGAACAGCGACAATACGGGGACGAGTACCATATCGGGGACGTTTACAATACCGCGTCCATCACCGTTACCGAGGCCCATCTGGTCAACTGGGCCGGACTCACCATGGACTTCTACCCCCTGCACATGGACGCCGAGTATGCCGCCAAGACCCCTTTCGGCCAGCGGCTGGCCCATGGCCCCATGATTTTCGCCCTGGCCGTGGGTTTGGTGGGCATGACCGGCATCGGCGGCACGGCGGTAATCGCCTGGCTCGGGGCCGACAAGATGCGCATGCTCAAACCGGTCATGATCGGCGACACCATCCGGGTGGAGGTGGAAGTGCTCGAACAGCGCCCCACCAAGAAGCCCGAACAGGGAATCCAGATCTGGCGCTATACGGTCAAGAACCAGCGCGACGAGGCGGTGATGGCGTTTGATTATACGATGATGTTCAAGATGCGCACCGGAGAGCCTCTTTGATGAACCCGTCTAAGGCCCGCTACCTGCGTTGGAAAGCGTCTCAAAATGCTCACATATTACCTCATATATGCTCCGCTTTTGAGCCGCTTTCCGCCTTGTTATCGGGTCTGATCCAGATTCCTCAAACAGGCTCTGAGCGATCCTGATGAACGATGGAGTTACAGTGATGAAAAATATGCCCGACGTATATGTGATCGGATCCTACAGCACCCGTTTCCAGAAATGGCTGGACAAAACCATGAAGGGCTTGACCCGTGACACCTATCTCGGAGTGTTGGCCGATGCGGACATGGCTGACGGCCGGGATATCGATTTCGCCTATTTTGGCAACTGCGCCATGGGCACCCTCTGGGAGCAGGACATCATCCGGGGACATGTCTGCATGATGCCCCTGGTGGAGGAGGGCCTCTTCCCCGAACGGGTGCCGCTGATCAATGTGGAAGGGGCCTGTGCCACGGCATCCATGTCCTTCCACGCCGCATGGAAGGACATCCTCAGCGGCCAGAGCGAGGTTTGTCTGGCGATAGGGGTGGATAAGTTCTACCATCCGGAAATGGCGCGTGTGCTGGTGGCCTACGAGCACGGCATCGACCGCGGCGACAAAGACCGGCTGCTGGAGGAATACCGGGAGATCGCCGGCCAGTGCGGACGCGAATTCGATTTTGGGCCGGGACATACCGTATTCATGGATACCTATGCCATGCAGGCCTGCTGGCACATGTGGAAATGGGGCACCACCCGCGAGCAGATCGCCATGGGGGCATCCAAGAATCACTACCACGGATCCCTGAACCCCACGGCCCAGTATCGCTTTGAGGTGCCGGTGGAAAAGGTGCTGGCCGATTATGAGGTCTCCTACCCTCTGACCCGCTCGATGTGCGCCCCCATCGGGGACGGCGGGGCCGCGGCCATTCTCTGCTCCGAGAACTACTTCCAGGGGTTGCCCAAAGCCGTCCAACAAAGGGCCGTCAAAGTATCCGCCAGCACCATGAGCTCGGGCAAGCACCGCCGCATCGAAGAGCCCGGGCTGAGCAAATATGCCGCCGACAGGGCATACGCCATGGCCGGCATCGATGCCGGCCGGATCGACGTGGCCGAGGTGCATGACGCCTGCTCCTTCTGCGAGATCTATCAGGCGGAGATGCTCGGCTTCTGCCCCCCGGGAGAGGGGGGGCGTTTCATCGAATCCGGCGCAACCGGCCTGGACGGCAGCCTGCCCATCAACACCTCCGGCGGTCTGGTGTCCAAAGGGCATCCGGTGGGGGCCACCGGCCTGTCCATGATTTATGAAATCATCGTTCAACTGCGCGGGGAGGCCGCCGAGCGCCAGGTCAAGGGATGCCGCTACGGATTGACCGAAAACGGCGGGGGCGTGGTCTCGTCGGAAGAGTATGCCTGCAGCGTCAACATCTTCGAGGCCCTGTGAGCCGGTTCAACCGAACCCGAATTCAAGACGACGTGCCAAGGAACCTTCAACCAGGAGGGACACCATGATCACCCAGACCATCGGAGAATTATACGACCGGTGCACCGAAAACTTCGGCACCCACATCGCTCTGACCTACAAGGGGTTTAACCACAGCTATGCCCAGGTGGGGGAAAACGCCCGGCGCATCGCCAACGCCCTGCAAGGATTGGGCCTGGCCAAAGGGGACAAGGTCGCCTTCCTGATGGCCAACTGCCCGGAATACGTTTTCTGCGAATATGCCACGGCGAAGATTGGCACGATCCGCGTTCCCCTGGCCGTGCTGCTCAGTTCGTCGGACCACATTTACATGATGAACCAAGTCAAGGCCAAAGTTCTGATATACCACGAGAAGATGGCCGGCCGGGTGCACGAAATGATGCCCGACCTAAAGACGGTGGAGCATTTTATCTGTGTTGCCGACCGACCGCAGAATGTTCAGGAAGGGCACCTGCATTTGCAGACCCTCATGCAGGAGCATGAACCGGTGGTCGCACCGGTGGCCATCGACCCGGAGGATCTGGTGGGCATCTACTTCACCGGCGGCACCACCGGCAAACCCAAAGGCGTCATGCTTTCCCATCGGGCCTGGGTATATACCATCCTCATGGAAATGCTCGAATTCGGCTTCGGCTGGCACGAAGTCTTCGCCTATGCCACCCCGTTGACGCATGCCGGCGGATGCCTCATGCTGCCAGTTTTGCTGCGGCGGGGCCGATGCGTGATCCTGGATTATTTCGATCCCGCGGACCTGCTGTCCCAGATCGAACGCGAAAAGGTCACCATGACCTTTCTGGTGCCCACCATGATCTACGTCCTGCTCGACTATGCCGACCGGGAAAAGTGCGACCTCTCCAGTCTGGCCAACGTAATCTACGGTGCGTCGGCCATCGCTCCCGAACGGCTCAAGCAGGCCGTGGAGACCTTCGGTCCCATCTTCACCCAGCTATTCGGCCAGACCGAAGCGCCCATGACCCTCTCGGCCCTCAGTCGGGCGGAGCATATCGTCGACGACCCTGATCGGGAGCGCCTCGTCTTCAGCTCGGCCGGGCGGCCCACCTTTCATACACGGGTGCGGCTGGTGGATGAAGCCGGCAATGACGTGTCCGACGGATCTCCAGGGGAAGTGGTGGTTCAATGCGCCAACATGATGAGCGGTTATTATGAAAATCCCGAAGCCACGGCCGACACCATCCGGGACGGCTGGCTGCATACCGGCGACATTGCTACCATGGACGAGGAAGGCCTGCTGTATATTGTGGATCGTAAGAAGGACATGATCGTCAGCGGCGGGTTCAATATTTTCCCCAGGGAGATTGAGGATGTCCTTTTCGAACATCCGGCTGTCAAGGGGGCGGCGGTGGTGGGCACTCCCCACCCCAAATGGGGTGAACAGGTGACCGCCGTGGTGGCCCTTCATTCGGGGAAAGAAGCGACGGCGGAAGAACTCATCGATTTCGTCAAGGCGCGCAAGGGCAGCATGATGGCCCCCAAAAAGGTACAATTCAAGGATGAGATCCCTCTGACTAACCTGGGCAAAGTGGACAAAAAGACCATCCGGGCCGAATTCTGGAAAGACCGGGATCGAATGGTTTCCTAAATCGCTTTTCCAGCCCATTGTTGGTCGGAGATTTATTTAAGAAAAATTGCATAATCAATGAATATCGTCAAGGAGAAGAAACATGGATGCAAATGATGTAGTCATCGTTTCGGCGTGTCGAAGTGCCATCGGTACCTATGGCGGACAGTTTCGGGAAATGCGCAACGTACCTCTGGGCGTGCCGGTGATGAAGGCGGCCATCGACCGTGCGGGCATCGATCCGGCGGTCATCGACGACGTGGGCTGGGGATGCTGCTACCAGCGCGCGGAAAATGAGGTCAACGTGGCCCGGGTCACCGCCATCAACGCGGGGGTCCCGGTGGAAGTGCCCGCCTTCACCGTGATGCGGGTGTGTACCTCCTCCATGTGGAGCATTGCCGAGGGGATGATGGCCATCCGCCTGGGATATAACGACGTTTTTCTGACCGGCGGTGTGGAGAGCATGAGTACCGTGCCCTATACCATCGACGCGGTGCGCTGGGGTGCCCGCATGAACCATGTCCAGGCGCGTGACATGATGTGGGACGGCGTCACCGCCATCGGTGTGGGACCGGCCATGGGCATTACCGCCGAAAACCTGGCCGAGAAATATGACATCAGCCGTGAAGAGCAGGACCAACTGGCCTACGAAAGCAACATGAAGGCCGCGGCGGCCATCCGGGAAGGTCGTTTCAAAGAGGAGATCATTCCCATCGATGTTCCCGGTCATAAGGGCAAGACCGTCGTGGTAGACACCGATGAACATCCCCGGGCGGATGTCACCCCGGAGAAACTGGCCCGCTTGAAGCCGTCCTTCAAAAAGGGCGGAACCGTAACCGCCGGCAACGCCTCGGGGATCAACGATGGCGCCGCCGCCATGGTAATCATGCGCAAGTCCAAGGCCGATGAACTCGGGATAAAGCCCATGGCCCGCATCGTGGATTACAGCGTGGTGGGCATCGATCCCGATATCATGGGCTGGGGGCCGGTGCCGGCGACGGAAAAACTTCTCGCGAAAACCGGCCTGAGCCTGTCGGACATCGGCCTTATCGAGATCAACGAGGCCTTTGCCGCCCAGTATCTGGCCTGTGAAAGGGGGCTCGGGCTTTCCGACCGCCGGGACACAATCAATGTGAACGGCAGCGGGATCTCCCTGGGCCACCCGGTGGGCGCCACCGGCAGTCGCTTAGTGGTCACCCTGCTGCACGAAATGCAGAGGCGCGATGTTCGCTACGGCCTGGCCACCCTTTGTGGAGGAACCGGCATGGGGATGGCAATGATCATCGAATTGGCCTGATTGGTTATATGCGGATGAGCTATAGCCCACAAGGAGGTACGATGACTGGGGTCTCAGCAGAACAGGTATCCTCAACGATACAAGGGGGAAGCCTTCTGGAATACGAAAATCTCACCATGCCGGCGTTCCTGGCGCGTTCGGCGGCGAAGCAGCCCGCGCAGACCGCCCTGGCTTTCATGGGTAACCGTATCGGCTACCGCCCCTTCGAGGAAATGGTCAACCGGGTGGCCAATGCCCTGCTGGCCATGGGGGTCGCGCCGGGAGACCGGGTGGCCGTTTTATTGCCCAATATCCCCCAGGTCGCCATAGCTGCCTACGGGATCTGGCGCATCGGCGCCGTGACCGTTATGTGCAACCCGCTTTATACGGACCGGGAGCTGGAGCACCAGCTCAACGATTCCAGGGCCGGGGTGCTGATTTGCCTCGACCTGCTTGCGTCGCGGATGATCGCCCTGAGACCGCGCACCGGCATTCGACGCATCGTGGTTGCCCATATTCGCGATTACCTGCCGTTCTTCACCCGCCTGCTCTTTCCCATCGTGGCCCGGGACAAGCACCGCAATATCCCGGCTTCCGAGGATGTCGAGGATTGGACAAAGTGGCTCGACAGCTATCCACCGACACCCCCCGGAGACGGGCCCGAATTGGCGGACATCGCCTCCCTGCAGTATACCGGCGGGACCACCGGCGTGAGCAAGGGAGTGGTGTTGACCCATGAAAACCTGTCCAAGAACTCCCAGCAGGCACGCGCACTTTTCCAGGGACAGGACCTGGGCGATACCGTACTGGGATCACTGCCGATTTTCCACGCCTTCGGCGCCTTTGTCATGAATCTGTCCATTATGAGCGGGTATACCCTGGTACTGATTCCCCGTCCAGAACCGGAGACCTTGTTGAAGGCCATTGCCGAGAACGCGGTTTCGATCTTTCCGGCGGTGCCGACAATGTTCGTGGGCATGCTCAACCACCCCAAACGAGCCAAATTCGATTTGAGTTCACTGAAACTCTGTGTCTCCGGGGCCGCCCCCTGTCCGGTGGATGTCATCCAGCAGTTCGAAACGGCCACCGGCGCCCAGATCGTGGAGGGGTTCGGCATATCCGAAGCCAGTCCGGTGACGCACATCAATCCCATCGGCGGCGTCAACAAGCCCGGCTCCATCGGTCTTCCCTTTCCGGATACGCAAATCAAAGTTGTCGACGTGGAAAACGGGCACGAGGAGGTTACCTTGGGACAGCCCGGCGAACTGTGCATCAAGGGCCCCCAAGTATCCACCCACGGGTACTACAACATGCCCGAAGAGACCAGGGAAACCTTCAGGGACGGATGGCTGTATACCGGAGATATGGCCCGCATCGACGAGGATGGCTATGTGTACATCGTCGACCGTAAAAAAGACATGATCCTGGCTGGTGGGTACAATATCTATCCCCGGGAAATTGACGAGGTGCTTTTCGAACATCCCAAAATCAAGGAGGCCTGTGCCAAGGGCATCGCTGACGATTACCGGGGCGAGACCGTCCGGGCATATGTGGTGCCCATGCCCGGCGCCGAACTCACTGAAGAGGACGTGACGGCGTGGTGCCGGGAAAAGCTGGCCGCCTACAAGGTGCCCAAATCCGTTGTTTTCATGGACGAGCTGCCTAAATCGGCCGTGGGAAAGATTCTTCGGAAGGATTTGCCTGTATAACAAAACCGGCTTCGTTTTTTTATATGATGATTCAAAATGAATCGAACAAATCGAAAGGGTGGTAATGGGTGAACCTGACATAGATCTGGGCGTGATTCATCTGATTCCGGGGAGCAACAGGGGACGATACCCGTATTGCAACTCCCTGTATCTTCCCGACGCCGGATTGCTGATCGATCCCGGTTCGGACCGGGATCGTTTGGCGAACCTGGCGGGAACCGGTGCGGTACGGGAGATCTGGTTGAGCCACTGGCACGAAGACCATTGGGGGCACCTGGATCTCTTCGACGATCTACCGCTGGCCATGAACCGGATCGATGCCCCCCCGTTAGCGGACCTGAACACGTTTTTCCGGTGGTACGGCGTGGGGGATGCGCTTTTCGAGGTCTGGCGGCCCATGATGGAGGAACAGTTCCATTTCCGACCCCGGCGACCGGATCGTTTTCTGGAAGACGGAGAGATCGTCGAACTGTGCCCGGGCATCACCGTCGAGGTGATCCACAGTCCCGGCCATACCCCGGGGCACCTCTGTTTTTACTTCCGGGAAATCGAAACCCTTTTCCTGGGCGATATCGACCTGACCCGTTTCGGTCCCTGGTACGGGGATCGGGATTCGGACATTGATGCCATCTATCGGTCGGTGGCCCGGCTCAGGCAGGTGCCGGCCCGGCAATGGATCTGCAGCCACGAAACCGGTTTCTACCCGAGCGAACCCGGGGCATTGTGGGACGACTATCTGGCGGTCATCGAGCGGCGGGAAAACGAGTTGTGCGACTACCTAAAAAGCGGTTCCCACAGCCTGGAGGAAATCACCGCCCAATGGATCGTCTACGGCAAACGGAGAGAACCCGTGGAATTTTATGCCTTCGGAGAGCGCAACCACATGGCCAAACACCTGGGACGACTGATGGCGAAAGGCGTCGTCGGACTGGAAGACGGTCGGTATCACCTGCGGTAAGCCATTGCCGGCCTGCCAAGGGGAAACGAGGAGGAAAAGATGCTGGAAAAGACTTGGGAGCAGAACGTATGGCCACGAACCGAACCCCTGGTACCCGAAATGCCCACCCGACCTATTTTCGAAGAGATTCGCCGCCAGGCCGTCCTGCAACCCGACAAGACGGCGATCAATTTCTACGGGTACGAGCTCTCCTACCGTATGCTGGACAACCTGTCGGACCGTTTCGGCAACGCCCTGACCCGACTGGGGGTTGGCAAGGGGGATCGGGTAGGCATCTACCTGGAGAATTGCCCCCAGTTCGCCATCGCCTTTTACGGCATCCTCAAGATCGGCGCCGTGGTGGTCACCTGCAGCCCCATGTACAAGGCCGAAGAACTGGAGCACGAACTCAAGGATGCCGGGGTGTGCGCCCTGCTTCTTGAAGATCCCTTCTATCCGGTGTTGGAGGCCGTATCCGATGCAGCCATGCCACCCGAAGTGATCGTGACCTCGTTTGCCGATTTCCTGCCCGAGACGCCGGCCATCGCCCTGCACGCCACCATGACCATGGAAAAGCGGCGAATCGAAGGCACCCACGATTTTGTGGACCTGTTGGATGCTGCCTCCGATTCGCCGCCGAAGGTGGATGTTGACCTGGAGGACGACTTGGCCTTGCTCCAATACACCGCCGGTACCACCGGTCTGCCCAAGGGGGCCATGCTCACCCACGGCAACCTGGCCGTACACGGACGCGTGGTCCGCCATTATTACGAATATGCCCCCGACGACGTCCATCTTCTGCTGTTGCCCATTTTCCATGTGACCGGGCTGGATATCGCCATGAACCCGGCCCTGGCCGAAGGCAGCACCCTGATCATGTTCGCCCGTTTCGACCTGGCGGCCATGCTTGATGTCATTGGCCGCTATAAGGTGACCCACATGGTTACCATCGCCCCCATCAACGTGGCGGTGATCAGCCTGCCCAACTTGGGCGACGTCGATTTTTCCTCCCTGCGCCTGGTACTTTCGGGTGGCGCACCGGTGCCGGTGGAAGTCCATGAAAAATGGTCGGCGGCCACCGGCACCCCCCTGGTGGAAGGGTACGGCCTGAGCGAATGCACCGGCGGCATCGTGGGCAACAACCGCCAGCGACGCCAATCCGGGAGCGTGGGCGGTCCGGTTTACTTCCATGACATCCGCCTGGTGGACATCGATTCGGGAGAGGATGTGGGGGTGGGTCAGCCCGGCGAATTGTGGCTGCGGGGCCCCTGCGTGATGAAGGGGTACTGGAATGCCGAATCGCAGACCCGATCGGTGCTCACCGACGACGGCTGGTTGAAAACCGGCGACATCGCCCAGGTGGACAGCCAGGGATGGGTCAGCATCGTGGGCCGGTGCAAAGAGATGATCAAGGTGTCAGGCTACTCGGTCTTCCTGGCCGAAATCGACGCCGTGCTGGCCCGGCACCCGGCCGTGGTCGAAGCGGTCACCGTCGGCGTCGCCCATCCATATCGCGGTGAAGAGCCCAAGGGTTTCGTGGTACTGGCTCCCGGTCATGAAGACAAGGTGACCGCAGAGGAGATCATCGACTTCTGCAAATCCCAGATGGCGGCGTACAAACGGCCCCGGCAGATCGTTTTCGTGGACAGTCTGCCCAAGAGCGGGGCCGGCAAGGTGCTGCGGCGGGCGTTGACCGGATAGCCGTTCTTCAATGGTAATAATCCCCGAGGACCGGGGATGACGTTGCACACCCAGGCGGGGTGGCCGATGGTTGGGTTTCTTGTCAGGGCAAACAAAAACAGTGATGATGATGAACAAACGCAAGGAGGTTTTAGAAAATGGCAAAAAAGGTTGATGTAGTGGTCATCGGATCCGGTGTGTCCGGTTTAGGGTCGGCAAGCATCCTGACCAAGGATTTCAACCAGAAGGTTCTGGTTTTGGAAAAGGCCCCCTTTATCGGCGGGCGACTGGCATCCTGGGTGGGTAAGGGCGACAAGGTCTATATCGATGGCCTGGAGCGGGACGCCAATGATTTCCGGCGCGACCTGGCATCCATCGGCTGCTGGTCGCCCAGATGCACGCCGGACCTGAAAACCTGCTTCGAGAAGGGCATGTTCGACGGGACCACCATCGATACGGGCCACGGCCTGTTCTGGGGCAACAAGGGAAAGATTCGTAGCCTCATGGACTACCTGGGCAAACCGGTGGAAATGCCCTGCAACGTCGGTTTCGCCTTTGTCGACTACAAGAACGGCAACCAGGCCTACCAGGTCGGCAAGGGTGAGCCCTACCCGTGGATGAGCAAGGACGGCTTCAAGTCGACCATGGTTGCCTTGAGAGACATGGCCACCCTGACCATGGACCAGATCGGCGAGACGCGGCACATGTCTTTCGAAGCGTGGATCCAGGCCAGAAACGTGACCAAGGAAGCTTACGATTACATTAAGGTGCTGGCTGCCTCCCAGACCGGCCAGGCGGATCTCAACCTGACGCCGGCACCCGACGTCCTGGTCCACATGGCCACCGCCGGGCCCATCCGGATGAACCTGGTGGAAGGTTCCTGCGCCTCGGTCCCCAATCCGGGAACCATCTCCTTTGCCCTGCTCATGGAGCAGGTCATCAAGGAGAACGGTGGCGACGTATTGAGAAACTGCCCGGTGGTCGACGTCATCATCGAAGACAACGTGGCCAAGGGGGTCACCTACCAGTCGGGTGACACGTTCAAGACGGTCTACGCGGAAAAAATCATCTGCAATGTTCCTTCCAAGCAGATGCTGAACCTGATTCATCCCCGCTATTTCCCCCAGGAGGTCGTCGATCGCATCCAGCAGAAATTCTGGGGTGCCGGCATGATCACAGGCCTGGGCAATATGAAGTCCGACGTGTGGGCGGAAAAGGGCGTCGACGAACGGAGCTTCATCTATATGCCGGATATCATCAGCGCCGAAGAAGGCTACAGCGGATGCGTCGACATGGTCCTGTGGAACTTGGCCAATGTCAACGAAGGCTTCACCTCCAGCCCTGATCTCACGGCTGAGAAGGGCAGCGCCCCGGAAGGCAAGCACGGCTGGATTTTCTCCACTGCCCTGACTCATGAGGAGATGCGCAACGCCAAAAAGGTGGCCCGCGTCATGGATTGGAACGAGAACTGGTGGAAAGAGACCTTCGGCACAGACAAGTGGGAATCGGAGATGGATTTCATGCTCTGGATGTGCTGTGACCACGCCTTTGCCTGGATTCAGCCCATCGGGACCGACCGTGTGGATGTCAAGTCCCCGTATATCGACGGACTCTATTTCACCGGCGACCAGTACGGCAAACGGCTGCTGGGATGCGGTGTCGATGCCGCGTCCCTGAGCGCTACCCTGACCGTGGACAGCATGATGGGGTCCGACACCGAGAAGAAGGTTTTTCCCGCATATCATCGCGCGATTCCTTGAACGTGATATCATATCGCGTCCTTCCGGAAATCTGTCGTTTCTGGAAGGACGCGACCCATTCCCCGCCGATACCCGTCTGTTTTCCGTCTGCATCGGCGGAATTTTTCGGGCCGGCAATAGGCTGATTTGCCCGATCCATAGGACAAAAAGGGCGAATATGAAATGGAACGGATCCGATTACGAGCGTGGCATGACCCGATGGCTCGTGCGGTATTTAAAAAAACAGGATATCCGGGAAACCCATTTCAGTCGAGAGGCCGGCCTGGGCAAAGGTGGCAGTGGGGCCAGGACGTTTCGGAAGATCAAAGCGGGTGACCGCCATTGGTCATTGATCGATCTGTGCAAGGTGGCCGCCTATTTCGACAAGACTCCGTCGGAAATTATGGCCGAGGTGGAACGTTTCTTTCAGGCAGAGGGGCTGTTGCACCCGTCGCGAACCGTCGCCAAGATTATCGACATGGGCCTGGCCGGTACCGACAGAGAGCCGATCCTGATATCCACCTGGCGCCAATCGGGCACCGACTTTGTTCTGGTGGACTGCGACGCGGAATGGAAACGGTGCGCCAAAGGAGAGATACGATGGTTCATTGGTTTGGGAAGTCGGGAGATTTTTGAAGCCTATCCTGAGGTGTCCAAGACCCTGCAGCGGGCCTGGCAAACCCGGCAGCAGGCATCCACACAATTCTGGTACCGGCCGATTACTGAATTGGCCCGGAAAGTCCTATGTACGAACAGTGCCAAGAGATATCTTTCGGCGACCGCCGTATTCGTCCCGCCGGATATGGTCGTGACGTATACGCGGGATCTGACAGACGTTCAGGCAGACGCTAAGGATTCCGATCCATTACCGCAAAAACAGATTACGTAGATGCAGCGTTTCGGATGCAGGATGCTTCCGGGACCCAAAAGAAAGGAAGAGAGAAACCATGGCACAAGTGACCGCAGATCGCAGGGATATCGATTTCGTCCTCTATGAGCAGTTCGATACCGAGGCCGTCATCGAACAGGACCGGTACAAGGGCTTCAACCGCAAGATGTTCGACCTGATCCTCAAGGAAGCGCGCAATTTCGCCGCCAAGGAAATCCTGCCCACCTATGCCGAGGGAGACCGCAACGGTGCCCGTTTTGAAGACGGAACGGTAAAAGCCCCGGAATGCTACCGCAGGGCCTTCGAACTGTTCAGAGAAGGGGAGTGGAGCTCGCTGACGGAAGACCCGGAGTACGGGGGGCAGGGCCTGCCTCATTTGGTCAACCTGGCGGCCTGCGAGTACCTCATGGGAACGAACTTTGCCTTTTCCAGCTATACCCTGCTTGGACATGGTACGGGCAAAATGATCGAACTCTTCGGTACCGACAAGCAAAAAGAGTTGTTCCTGAAAAAGCTGTATACCGCCGAGTGGGGAGGCACCATGCTGCTCACCGAACCGGACGCCGGTTCGGACGTAGGCGCACTGACCACCACCGCCGTAAAAAACGGCGACGGGACCTATTCGATCAGCGGCAGCAAGATTTTCATCACCGCCGGGGATCATGATCTTACCGATAATATCATTCACCCCGTCCTGGCACGCATCGAGGGTGCTCCAGCCGGCACCAAGGGCATCTCCCTGTTCATCGTGCCCAAGGTCTGGGTGAACGAAAACGGAAGTCTGGGTGAACCCAACGATGTGGTCTGCACCGGCATCGAAGAGAAGATGGGGCTTCACGGCAGCGCCACCTGCAGTTTGACGCTGGGCGGCAAAGGCAAATGCCGCGGCATGCTTCTGGGGGAAGAGAACAAGGGTATGAAGGTGATGTTCCACATGATGAATGAAGCCCGACTGGGGGTCGGCATTCAGGCTTTTGCTCATGCGTCCGCTGCATACCTTTACGCACTGGATTATGCCCGTCAGAGGCATCAGGGACGGGCGCTGGAAAAGATGTTCGAAAAGGAGGCACCGCAGGTGCCGATCATCCAGCACCCCGATGTCCGCCGCATGCTGCTGTGGATGAAGGCGTACGTCGAAGGAATGCGCAGTTTCTGCTATTTTGTTGCCGAAAGCCTGGAAATGGCCGAACTGGATGGACCCGATGAAAACCGCAAGCTTCGCAAAGACCTGGTGGATCTACTCACGCCGGTGCTGAAAACCTATAACGCCGTCTACGGGTTCAAGGTTTGCGTCACGGCGATTCAGGTTTTCGGCGGATACGGCTACACAAAAGAATATCCCGTGGAGCAGCTGGCCCGGGACTGTAAGATCGCCTCCATCTACGAAGGGACGGACGGAATACAGGCCATGGATCTTTTGGGCCGCAAAATGGGCATGAAAAAAGGGGCGGTGTTCCTCATTTTTCTCGAACAGGTCCAAAACGTGGTCAAACGGGCCAAAGCGACGGAGCACCTGGCGGAGTTGTCCGAACAGATGGCACCTGTATTGGATTTGTTGGGAAAGACCGCCATGCATCTTGGACAGACCGCCATGTCGGCGGAGTTCAAGACTGCCTTTGCGCACTCCGTACCCTTTCTGGAGGCTATGGGGGACGTGGTCATGGCCTGGATGCTGCTTTGGCGTGCCGCCGTTGCCAGCGAGAAGATCACGTCCGGAGCCAAGAAAAAGGACCTGGCTTTTTATGAGGGCCAGATCAAAAGCGCCGAATTCTTCATTCAGGGAGAACTGCCGGTAACCATCGGCAAAATGCAGGCGATTCTGAAGTCCGGAAAAGCCGCCGTGGACATCACCGAGGCCGCTTTTGGCGGGTGATGATTGTTTGGATGTTGTACTGAAAAAAGAACCAAGGAGGATGTAATGATCAAAAGAATTAAACGGGCCGCCGTACTCGGGGCCGGCGTCATGGGCGGGGGCATTGCCGCTTCACTGGCCAGCGCGGGTATCCGCACCTTGCTGATGGACATTGTTCTGTTTGACCTGAAAGATGAAGAGAAATCGGATCACGCAGCGAGAAATCGGATCTCCCAGGCGGGGTTGCAGGCGCTCGTGTCCGCCAGGCCGGCCCTGTCGATGGACCCGGCCGATGCCGACCGGATTGAGATCGGTAACTTTGAAGACGATTTCGATAAGCTGTCGAATTGTGACTGGATCGTAGAAGTGGTCGTCGAAAATTTGGAAATCAAGCAGGCGCTGCTCAAGAGAATCGACGGGGTGCGCCGCCCCGGTTCCATCGTCTCGACCAATACCTCGGGCATCCCGTTGGCCAAGATGTCGGCAGGGCTGAGCGACGAGTTCCAACGCCATTTCATGGGCACCCATTTCTTCAATCCGGTTCGATACATGAAGCTGCTGGAACTAATTCCCGGAGAAAAAACCCTCCCCGAGGTCTTCTCCTTCGTGGCCGATTTCGGAGAAAAGCGTCTTGGCAAGGGGATTGTGAAGGCCAAGGACACCCCCAATTTTGTCGGCAACCGCATCGGCATCCAGGGGTCCATGAAGACCATGCACCTGATGCTCGAGCGTGGGCTGTCCATCGTTGAGGTGGACGCCTTGCTAGGCCCCGTAATGGGTAGACCCAAAACAGCGGTATTCAAGACAGGCGATCTGGTCGGCCTGGATATTCTGGGACATGTGGCCCAAAACACGTACGAGATGATCCAGGGTGATGAGGCCCGGGAGGACTTCACGGTTCCCGGTTTCATCGCCCAAATGATCGAACGGAATTTGCTGGGCAAGAAGACCCGGGCAGGGTTTTACAAGACCGAGTTCACCCCGGAGTTCAAAAAAATCCGCAAAGTGATCGATCCCGAAACCCTCGAATATGTCGATGTTCAAAAACCGGACTTTCCATGCCTGGCAGCGGCGAAAAAGATTCCCGACCTTGCCGAACGGATGAAAGCTGTTGTTTATGCCGATGATCCCGGAGCGCAATTCGCCTGGTTGGCGCTGGCACACAACTTGATTTATTCCGCCAACCGGATTCCGGAAATTTCGGACACCATCGTCGAAATCGACCGGGCCATCCGGTGGGGATTCAATTTCGAGATGGGGCCCTTTGAAACTTGGGATGCCATCGGTGTGGCCGAATCCGTCGCGAAGATGGAACGCGACAGATTGACGGTGCCCGAAAAGGTAAAGGGGATGCTTGCCGCCGGGTACCCGAGCTTCTACAAGACGGAAAACGGCAAATTGTCTTATTACGATTTTATTTCCAATTCATACAAACCGGTTGAGGCAGGGGGGAACATCATTTCCCTCGCTGGCTGCAAGGCCGCGGGCGTCGAGGTGAAATCGTGCGCGTCTGCTTCGCTGGTGGATCTCGGTGATGGGGTGTTCTGCTGCGAATTCCATACGCGCATGAACGCCCTGAACGGAGAGATTTCCGAATTTGTCGCCGATTCGTTGGATTACGTGGCCGCTCACGGCGTGGGCCTGGTGATCGGAAACCAGGCCGGCGGTATGCCGGGTGCGTTTTCGGCCGGAGCGGATATCAAGTTTTTAAAAGAACATGTGGACAACAAACGATTCGACGACATCAGTGCGTTTATCGCCAAGGGCCAACAGGTCGGCCAAAAGGCCAAGTATGCGCCCTTCCCGGTCGTGGCCGCGCCCTATGGCCTCACACTGGGCGGTGGCTGCGAAGTGTGCCTGAGCGCGGACCGCATGGTCGCCCATGCCGAACTCTATATGGGCCTGGTGGAGATCGGTGTCGGTTTGCTGCCGGCCGGCGGCGGATGCCTGAACCTGTGGAAGAAATTTATCAATGCCCTGCCCGACGCACTCGGTGATGTCGACCACGCCAAATGTTTCCTGCCCACCTTCATGACCATTGCCATGGCCAAGGTCTCAAATTCGGCTGCCGACGCCCGCCGGATCGGCTTTCTGGGGCCCAATGACCGCATTGTTACCAACCGCGACCATCTCATAGCCGAAGCCAAAGCGGAAGTTCTGCGCATGGTCGCCGACGGCTACGCCCCGCCGGTAAAAAGGCCGTTGAAAGTGTTTGGAGAAGCGGCTCAAGGGATGGTTAACGGCGAGATGTACAACATGGGCAAAGCCGGCTATGTCACCGAGCACGACGCGTTTCTGGCCCGCCGAATCGCCTTTGTAATCAGTGGAGGAAGCACACGTACCAACAGCACGGTGGATGAAGAGGTGATACTGACCCTTGAACGGGAAGCCTTCGTCGACTTTCTGAAAGAAGAAAAAACCGTGGCCCGCATCAATCATATGATCAAGACGGGCAAACCGCTGAGAAATTAAATCGATTTCATACAGGAGGAAAAACAATGCGCGATGCATATATCGTTTCATCCGTACGCACACCGGGGTGCCGGCGGAACAAAGGCGCTTTACGGGATACGCTTCCCGATGAATTGATGGCATTTATCCTGAAAGAGTCCGTGGGCAAGGTCCCCGGCTTGGAAAAGGGCGACGTGGACGACTTGATGGTCGGTTGCTCTTTTCCGGAAGCCGAGCAGGGTTTCGATGTCGGCCGGGCGGCCGGTCAGATCGCTGGATTTCCCGAGTCCGTATCCGGCGCGACGGTGAACCGGTTCTGCGCATCGGGGTTGGAAGCCATCGCCATGTCCGCGATGCGGGTGATGACAGGCTGGTCGGAAGTCGCCATCGGCGGCGGCGTGGAATCCATGACCTATGTGACCATGGGTGGCAACCAGCCACGCCCCAATCCCGACTACGCCGCCAAACATCCTGAATTTTTCGCCTCCATGGGCATCACGGCCGAAAATGTGGCCCGCCGGTACGATGTCTCCAGGGAGGCCCAGGACGAATTCGCCTGCCAATCGCATATGAAAGCCGCGGCCGCCCGGGACGAAGGCCGTTTTACGGAAATCGTGCCCACACCGGCGACCCGATACGTTCAGCAGCCGAATGGTACCAACAAAAAAGAGACCTTTCTCCAGGCGGTGGACGACGGCATCCGGCCGGATACCACCATTGAAGGTCTGGCCAAATTGAGACCGGTTTTCGCTCTTAATGGCACCGTTACCGCGGGCAATTCCTCCCAGACCACCGATGGCGCGGCGGCAACGGTGGTCATGAGTGAAACGATGGTCAAGGAACTGGGTGTCAAGCCTATTGCCAAACTGAAATGCTATACGACGGTGGGCTGCCGGTCGGACGAAATGGGGGTCGGCCCCCATTATGCCGTTCCCAAATTGCTGAAAAAGGTAGGGCTGTCAATCGAAGACATCGGGCTGTGGGAACTCAATGAAGCCTTCGCCTCCCAGTCCCTTTACTGTATAAGAGAGTTGGGTCTGGACAACTACATGGACCGGATCAACATCAACGGTGGTGCCATCGCGCTGGGCCATCCGTTGGGATGTTCAGGGGCCAAGTTGTGCGCAACGTTGCTTGCGAACATGCAGGCCAAAGGCGCTCGCTACGGGGTAGAGACCATGTGTACGGCCTTCGGCATGGGCGCGGCGGCGCTCTTCGAATTGTGTGATTAACACTAACAATGTGCTTCAGAGCCGAGAGCTTCGGTTCTGGAACTCAAAAACAGATAATAAGGAGCTTTTTACTGAAAACTCCGGGTAGAAGCACCGGTTGCCCGGCGCTCCCCCCACAGACCCGTACGTGAGC
>CAZNLT010000038.1:0-39873 GCA_964573705.1 uncultured Desulfobacterales bacterium | reverse complement strand
GGACGCGGTACGGGTATGAAACCGCCGGAAAGCTCGACACCCGCACCCGGGCCAGAACCGATGCGGACGGTTTTCCGCTGGGCAAGGTCTTGGTCTCTGCGGTGGGCCAAGGTATGGATATTATCATAGGGGCCGGCGAACTGTTTTCCAGGCCCGCGGGTTAGATCGGGCGGTGCTTCGGCGCACCTGCACCGAAGCACCCTGCAAACCTACAATGATCATTTCATTACCGGAATTTTCCATCAGCTCAAAGTTGTTACAGACAAGCTGTGAAATGCTGGCAAAAATTGAAAAGCTGAAAGCGCTGAGATGGCGCCAAACGATCCGACAGCTTTCTGCTGTGATTTTCTACTTCTCGGATCAGTTCCTGAATGGTATCCACTTCCGGACCGTCAAAATAGGCTTCACCGCACTGTGGGCACACCCAGGCCGGAACCGTATCCCAGGCGAAAATGCGAACCTCAGGCAGCTATGCCCCCTCACATCATTATGATCGGCATCAGCTTTTAAACCGAACCAGCACATCCCCGGTCTCCACCGCCTGGCCCACCGCCACCAGAACATCCGCAATCACCGCGTCCACCGGCGAGGCCACACCGCTTTCCATTTTCATGGATTCGAGCACCACCAGGTTTTGGCCCCGGAAGACGCGGTCGCCTTTTTTGACCGGTACGTCCACCACCAGACCGGGCATGGGGCAGGCAAGCTCGTCGGCGGGCGGTCGATCAAGGCGCCGGGGCATGTGTTTGAGAAGATTCCATTCTTTGGGGCTGTATATCTCGAAAAATCGTATGATGCCGCAAAAGGCGATCCAAAAAAAGGACCCCTCGATCCGAAGCCGAAAGCGGTGAATACGCCCGTCGATATTGAGTTTGAGCCTGCGCCGGTAAAATTCGAATTCGGGGGTTTCCACCGCGAATTTGTCTTCATCCACATGGATTTTCCAGAGCCGTCCGGTTGAAGCGCCTTCCAGCAGCACTTCAAATTCCTCGTTTTCACTGCGGACGAAATACCGCTGTGAGTCGCGCCTGTTTTTCCCCGCACCGATCCGGGACACCATGGGCCGAACCGATTCCCGAACGGCCATTTTGCGAACGTGGTAAATCAGGGCCGCCGCCAGGGCCGACAGTTTCAAATTCCGCTCATCCACCGGAAAGGAGGGGCGGTCATTATCGAAATAGCGTTCGATGAAATCCGTAGAAAAATCTCCCTCGGCGAATTTGGGATGGCTCAGCACGCTGTTGACAAAATCGATGTTGGTCACTACGCCTTCGATATGGTAGCCGTTGAGCGCCTCCACCAGCCCGGTCCGGGCCGTTTCTCTGTCTTTGCCGTAGCTGATGGCCTTGGCCAGCATGGAATCGTAATAGACCCCGATCTTACTTCCGGTCTGGACCCCGCTGTCCACCCGGACGGCCTTGCCCCGCGGTTCGGCATACCGGGTAATCATGCCGGTGGCCGGCATAAACCCGCGCTCCGGATCTTCGGCGCAGATGCGCGCCTCCATGGCCCAGCCCCTGAAGTTCACCCCCGCCGGATCGAAGGGCAGCGGTTCCCCGGCGGCGATTCGAAGCTGCAGTTCGACCAGGTCCAGACCGGTCACCATTTCCGTGACCGGATGTTCCACCTGAAGCCGTGTGTTCATTTCCAAAAAATAGAACCCGCCGCCTGCATCCGCCACGAATTCCACGGTGCCGGCGTTGACATAGCCCGCCTTTCGAGCAAGATCGCAGGCGGCCTTTCCCATGCGCTGCCGCAGTTCTTCAGACACGGCGGGAGACGGGGATTCTTCGATGATCTTTTGGTACCGGCGCTGTATCGAGCACTCTCTTTCACCCAGAGAAACCACGTTTCCGTGTCCGTCGGCGAAGACCTGGATTTCAATATGCCGGGGCTGTTCGATATATTTTTCTAAAAAAATCCTGCTGTCGCCGAAGGCTTTCTCGGTCTCCTGGCGGCTTGCCGCCAGTGCATCCGCCATTTGATCCGGGCGGCTGACGATCCGCATGCCTTTGCCGCCTCCGCCTGCGGCCGGCTTGAGGAGCACCGGATAGCCGATGCTTTCGGCCCCTGCAAGGGCTTCCTCCAAATCTTTCAGGGCGTCTGCATGACCGGGAATGACGGGGACCCCTGCTGCCGCCGCCAGCTCTTTGGAGGCGATTTTGTCGCCCATCAGGGCGATGGCCGCTGCCGGCGGGCCGATGAACGCCAGACCGGCCGTCTCCAGAGCTCGGGCAAACCGGGCGCTTTCGGACAGGAATCCATACCCGGGGTGAACGGCCCGGCATCCGGATGCCAGCGCGGCGGTAATGATTTTTTGATCGTCGAGATAAGATTGTCGGGCAGGCGCCTCGCCGATGTATTCGGCATCATCGGCCAGCTGCCGGTGGAGACTGCGGCTGTCCGCATCGGAATAGACTGCCGTGGTGGCGATGCCCAGCCGTTTGCAGGTGCGGATGATCCGCACGGCAATTTCGCCGCGGTTGGCGATCAGGATTTTTTCGAACATGGGTGACCTCACAGGGGGATGTTTCCGTGTTTTCGCGCCGGTCCTTCGGCTTCTTTGCCTTCGAGCACCTGAAGGGTGCGTATCAATCGGTGGCGGGTATCTCTGGGGAAAATCACATCATCGATGTAGCCCCGTTGGGCTGCCAGAAAGGGGTTGGCGAAGGTATGCCGGTACTGGGCCATTTTTTCGTTCAGCACCGCTTCCGGGTCTTGGGCGGCCCGGATCTCCCTGCGGTGGATGACCTCTGCCGCGCCTTTCGGCCCCATGACCGCGATTTCGGCTGTGGGCCAGGCGTAATTGACGTCGCAATGGATGTGTTTGGAATTCATGACCAGATAGGCCCCGCCGTATGCCTTTCGGACAATCACCGAGATGCGCGGCACGGTGGCTTCGGTAAAGGCGTAGAGCAGCTTGGCCCCGTGGCGGATAATTCCCCCGTGTTCCTGGTCGGGACCCGGCATAAAGCCCGGAACGTCCACCAGCGCGATCAGGGGGATGTTGAAGGCGTCGCAGAAACGCACAAAACGGCCGGCCTTGTAGGAGGCCTCGGTGTCGAGAGCGCCGGCCAGCACCGCCGGCTGGTTGGCCACCAGCCCGACCGTCTGGCCGCCGAGCCGGCCGAAGCCGCAGATGATATTGCGGGCGAATCCGGGCTGCACCTCCATGAATTCGGCGCCGTCCAGGATGCTGTGGATCAGCACGTTCATGTCATAGGTCTGGTTGGGGTTTTCGGGAACCAGATAATCGAGGGCCGGATCGATGCGGTCGGCCGGATCGCGCAGGTCCAGAATCGGGGCCCGCTGCCGGTTGTTGGAAGGCAGGTAGTTGATCAGGCGCCGGATCTCCCGAAGACACAGGACATCGTTGGGAGAGGTGAAATGGGCGACCCCGCTTTTCTGGGCATGGATTCGGGCCCCTCCGAGATCTTCGGAGGTGATCTCCTGGTGGGTGACCGTTCTGACGACACTCGGCCCTGTGACGAACATATAGGAGGACTCCTGGACCATGAAGATGAAGTCGGTAATGGAGGGGCTGTAGACCGCGCCGCCGGCGCAGGGACCCATAATGCAGGAGACTTGCGGCACTACGCCGCTGGCCCGGACATTGCGGTGAAAAATTTCTCCGTAAGCGGCCAGCGCATCCACCCCTTCCTGAATGCGGGCGCCCCCCGAGTCGTTCAGGCCGATGATCGGCGCACCGACCTTGACCGCCAGGTCCATGACCTTGCAGATTTTCTGGGAGTGGGCCTCTCCGAGGGAGCCGCCGATGACGGTGAA
This sequence comes from uncultured Desulfobacterales bacterium, assembly GCA_964573705.1. GTDB lineage: Bacteria > Desulfobacterota > Desulfobacteria > Desulfobacterales > Desulfococcaceae > JAABSQ01. Next base: position 36,087 of record CAZNLT010000038.1, on the reverse strand, counting down.
GTCCTGGCTGAAAATAAAGACCTCCCGGCCGTCGATGCTGCCGTGGCCGGTGACCACGCCGTCGCCGGGATAGGTGTGCGCATCTCCCAAAGACCCGCTGCGGCCGGTCTTTAGGGCATCGAATTCCTCGAAGGTTCCGTCATCCAGAAGCAGGTCGATCCGCTCCCTGGCGGTGAGCTTTCCTCGGTCGTGCTGCGCCTCGATTTTAATTTCTCCGGCGGGGGCCCTGGATTCGGCCCGCAGCCGTTCCAGGTTTTCAAGCGTTGTATGATACTGAGCATCCATTTCGACTCTCCTTTTTCCAAATATCCGCCTCGGGAAAGAAAAATGCGTATACCGCCTTTCACCCGTCCATCTTCATGGCGGCGCGTGCTTTCATATAATCTTCTCTCAAGCGGTTGGTGGCTTCCAGCACCTCTTTCATGTACTGCTTCTCTTTTGCGGAAACGAGCCGAAGCTCACGGGTATCCGGCCGGGAACGGATCACGCTGCCGGCGGGAACGTAGGTATAATGATCCAGGGTGGCGCGCATGACCAGAGCGTTCATGCCGACCCAGACGGCGTCGGCCAGGATTGTGCTGTACAGAACGCAGCGCATGGCCAGAAAACAGTCTTCACCCACGGTGCATGGACCGTGAATGGCCACCCCGTGAGCCACCGATGTTCTGGCCCCGATCGTGACCGTTTCACCGCCATGGCTGTGTATGATCACGCCGTCCTGGATATTGACCTCCTCGCCGATGGTGATGGGGGCTACCGTGCCCTCCGGACCGCGTTCATCCGCCCGTATCACGGCCAGGGGAGCGATGAAAACGTTTTTTTCAATAATCACATTGCCGATGACCTGTGCAGACGGGTCTATCAATGCGGTGGGATGAACCTGGGGGTGGTCGCCGGCCAGGTTGGGGCGGATATTTATGGCTTTGATCATAACTCGACTCCCTTTCAAGATTTCTTTTCGGACGGCCGCACGGGCATCGGCCGCTTTGATTCCTTTATTCGAACTCCGGCTTGCCACCGTGAGTAACTACCATATTCAATGGGCAGCTGCAACCGATTCTCGGATATTGGAAATTATCCTTGTCAGGCACCCATTGTTCGGCATTCTGATGATATTCCTGCCGCGTCCGTGCAAAAATACCCGATTTACCTCATTGACTCGATTCGCTTTTGTGCATTATCTTGGAGCAGTGTGGAAAACCCGGAATTTCCAAATCCTTACAGAATGGAGAAACGCCCAATGGATACAAAGCCCGTATTTTCCAGAACCGCATTTCGCATAAGCGTCTGTCTTCCGCTCCTCTTTTTTCTGGTTTCCTGCGCAACAGTGCCGGTGACAGGCAGAAGTCAGATCAACCTGGTGCCTTCGGATCAACTCATGGCCATGAGTTCCGATTCTTACCGCCAGTTTCTTCAGGAGAACAAAGTGGTGACCGGCACCCAGAACGCCCGAATGGTCAAGCGGGTCGGCAACCAGATCGCTCAAGCGGTGGAGCGTTACCTTCGAGAGCAGGGAAAGGCGGATCGCCTCGCCGATTTCAAATGGGAATTCAATCTGGTGGAGGATTCCAATATCAATGCCTTTGCCATGCCCGGCGGCAAAGTGGTGGTCTTTACCGGCATGCTGTCGGTGGCCGAGAACGAAGCCGGGCTGGCCACGGTGATCGGCCATGAGGTCGCCCATGTGGTCGCTCAGCACGGAAATGAACGGATGAGCCAGCAGATGCTGGCCCAGCTCGGCACTCAGGCGCTCGGGGTCGCCCTTCAGCAGCAGCCGGAGCAAACCCGTCAGCTGCTCATGGCCGCGGTCGGAATGGGGGCCCAGGTCGGGGTGTTGTTGCCGTACGGCCGGCTTCAGGAATCCGAAGCCGATAAACTCGGCCTGATTTTCATGGCCATGGCCGGCTACGATCCCCGGACCGCCGTAGGTTTCTGGCAGCGGATGGCGGCCGAAAGCAAGGGGCAGGCGCCCCCCGAATTTCTGAGCACGCATCCCGCCCATGGCACGCGCATCCAAAATCTGAGGGAATACATGCCGGAGGCGATGGAGTATTATCGCGGATGATTCCGCTGTTGAAAATCGCTTTTTTTTTAGAAATCGCCTCCTGTCCGCGGAGCGATAACCCTTCTTACCCGCCTGATGATTTCTCGACAAGCGGAGGGCCCGGCGATTGATTCAGAAGGGACCGTTTTTCCTGCGTATTCAAGCAGATTCCTGTGTTCTGGTTCCAATTCGAGGGTCACATTCCCCGAAAGCAACAGACGATGCGGTTCTTCCGCCGGCTGTACTTCCAGAAAGTTCATTGCGGGGGAGCCGATGAAGCCGGCCACGAAGGTGGTGGCCGGTTGTTCATAAACCTGGATGGGGGCGCCGATCTGTTCGAACCGTCCTTCATTCATCACGATGAGCCGGTCGGCCAAGGTCATGGCGCATCTGAGCCGTGAAAGGAACCCGGTCCGGGATACCGTTTAGAGCGGTCGATAAGCGTTCAAATCCTTGATCGAATAGAGACACCGTATGAATACCTTTCGCTGAACAGAATGGTTTTTACGATCCGGTCCCTTCGGGGACGTTTAAGAATCTGATTTGTCTTGATTTCGGAACTGTATCTGGTATAATTCATCTATTTGAAACCGGTTGAATCATCCGGCTTTGATCATCCTTTTTGACAGGTCTCTTTCTGAACGGTTCCAGGCGGCGCCATGAACCCCGAGGCAGGGAACGAAAAATTCCGCATCATCCTGGTGGAGGATCATCGCATCCTCAGGGAAGGATTGCGGTCGCTGCTCGCCGGGGTCCCGAACCTGGAGGTCGTGGGAGAGGCCGCCAACGGGCTGGAGGCGATTCGAGCGGTGGGGAACCTCCATCCGGACCTGGTGTTGATGGACCTGTCGATGCCCAAGATGGACGGCCTGGATGCCATCGCCGAGATCAAAAACACCTGTCCGGAATGCCGGGTCCTGGTGCTGACCGTCCACAAAGCCGAAGAGTACATCTTTTCGGCGCTCAAAGCCGGGGCCAACGGCTATCTTCTGAAAGACGCCACCCATCAGGAACTCAAGGTCGCGATCGAAAATGTCCTGGCCGGCAAAACCTACCTGAGCCCGGGGGTTTCCGAAACCCTGGTGGAATTCTATCTCGACGGGAAGGAGCCGCCCAAGACGGAATCGGTATTGGGGTCGCTCACCCAGCGGGAGCGGCAGATCCTCAAACTGGTCGCCGAAGGACACAAGAACAAAGGGATCGCCGATTATCTGTGCATCAGCATCAAAACCGTAGAGAAACACCGGGCCAACCTGATGAAAAAGCTCGATCTTCACAGCGCTTCCGAATTGACCGCCTATGCCCTGGACAGGGGCCTGATCACGAAATAGGTCGAATTTGGGTGTAGGCCCAGGCGGCCCGAATCACCGTGCCCCGGCCGGGGGCCGAGTCGACCTCGAAGACCCCGCCCGAGAGTTCCGCCCGTTCTTTCATCCCGGTGATCCCGAATCCTTTTTCCGAGGCATTGATCTCCCGGAGCCGGTCGGCATCGAATCCCCGGCCGTTGTCGCGCACCCTCAATTCAATCGCCTGCCCCCTTTTTCTCAATTGAATCTCCACCCGGTCGGCCTGGCTGTGCTTGACCACATTGTTGACGGCTTCCTGAAGGATTCTGAAGAGGATGGTTTTCAGGGAGTCGGGCACCTGCGCCTCGGCCAGGTCGATCTTCTCTTCCACCCGAATATGGGAATAGACCGCCCGGAACTGCCGGCAGAACCAGCCGATGGTGGCCAGAATTCCCAAGTCGTCCAGGATGGAGGGCCGCAGGTTCATGACGATGTTCCGAACCTCTTCGGAGGATTCCTGAAGCAGGGGAATCAGCGCCTTCAGCGCATTTAAATCGGTGCCGTCCACCTTTCCGTTGAGCTGTTCCAGGGAGGATTCGACGATGAATTTGACGGCGGAGAGGCATTGCCCGATCCCGTCATGAAGGTCTCCGGCGATTCGTTTTCGCTCCTCTTCCTGAGCGCTGATCAGCCGGGAAGAGAGCGCCTCCAGCTCCCGGGTCCGCTCCTTCACCCGCAGTTCCAGCTTGTCCCGGGCTTCCCGAAGGGCGTTTTCCGTCTCCCGTCGTTTTTCCGCCACCTCGATGCTGTAGACTCCGAAAGCGATGTCGTCGGCCACGTCGGTGAAGAGTCGGTGTTCTTCGGGATCGGCGCTGAAGATCGGGGGCACGGACACGGTCAGAATGCCGTAGGTAGTGCCCTCGTGGGTCAGGGAGGCGGACATGCCGCCGCGGCCGTCGTACATCTGGGACACCGGGCAGCGGATGCATTCGGTAAAGGGATCTTCGATGGCCAGAAAGCCCGATTCGGTCAGGACCTTGCGGCAGCAGAAGGTCAGTTCGCCCTTTCGAATTCGGTCCAGAATCAGTTTGAGGTCCCCGCCCAGCCCGGCTTCGGCGCTTTCCAGAATGGTGAAGTTTTCATCCAGAAGAATGATCCAGGCGTTGTGGTAGCCCCGATTGGTCACCAGGCTTTCACAAACGCTTCGGATCAGCGATTTTCGCTCTTTTCCCTGAATAATGAGCCGGTTGACCTCCCGAATGGAATGGAGGACCGCATTGAGGTGTTTGATCCGTTCCTTCTCTTGAATGCAGCTGTCGGAATTCAGGGGCGATTCGTTTTTACGGGGGTTGGGTGACTCGCACATATCGGTTCAGGTATCCACTTATAGGAAGAATTAACTTAGTTCCATACCATCGGCTCTATCGATATTTTGTTTTTTTTATACCTTTTTTCAGACCTCAACACAACCGATGAGTTCTTTTGACAAGATCACCGTTTCGGCCTGTCTATCATTCCTTCAGGCATATCCTTCAGGCATTCAGATTTGTCCCAAAGGATGAAAAAGGCCATTCTTTTCAACCGGGATGTAAGGGGAGAGCCAGCAGGGTCTTTTGGTTCGGCGGCGAATAAAGGAAGGAAAGACGAAAAAAATCGGGGCCGTCGATTATCCGACGGCCCCGATATGAAAACTCAATGATGATATGTCTGCTTATTCACACAGCTCGAACAGAGCGGCCGCGCCCATGCCGCCGCCGATGCACATTGATTCCACGCCGTACTTGACGCCCCGTTCGCGCATGCGGTTCACCAGCTGCGCGCAGAGCTTGGCGCCGGTGCATCCCAGGGGATGGCCCAGGGCGATGGCGCCGCCGTAGACGTTGACCCGGTCCATGTACGGGTCGATGCCCAGCTCCCGAATGCAGTAGAGGGCCTGAGCCGCAAAGGCCTCGTTGATCTCCCAGAGGCCGATGTCGGAGACCTCCAGCCCGGCCATTTTCAAGAGTCTGGGGATGGCGTACCGGGGTCCGACCCCCATTTCGTCGGCCTTGCATCCCACGGTGGTGTAGTATTTGAGTTTGGCGATGGGGCTCACCCCCAGTTCTTTGACCTTCTCCTCGCTCATCAGCACCGAGGCGGCCGCGCCGTCGGTGGTCTGAGAAGAATTGCCGGCGGTCACCGTCCCGCCGATGGAAAAGACCGGGTTCAGTTTGGTCAGTCCCTCCAGGGTGGTGGTGGGCCGGATGCCGTCGTCGAAATCCTGAAGGAAGGTCTCCTTCCGGTAGGCGCCGTCCGAATCTTGTTTGAATTTCACCGCCGGCGTGGGCACGATTTCGGTGTAGCTCTTGTTCTTCAGGGCTTCAGCCGCCTTCATCTGGGAATTGTAGGCGAACTCGTCCTGGTCTTCCCGGGAGACTTCATAGCGCCGGGCCACGTTTTCCGCCGTGATCCCCATGGACACATAAAGGTCCGGATGCTGCCGGGTGTAGTCGGGATCAGGGCGGGGCAGGTTGCCGCCCATGGGCACGAAAGTCATCGATTCCACCCCGCCGCCCATGGCGATGTCGGACCAGCCGGCCATGATCCGCATGGCGGACTGGGCGATGGCCTCCAGGCCCGAGGCGCAGAACCGGTTGATGGTGGCCCCGGAGACCGCCTCCGGAAAGCCGGCGATCTGGCTGGCGACCCGCCCGATGTTGAGGCCCTGCTCCGCTTCGGGAAAGGCGCACCCGATCATGACATCGGCGATCTCTTGCTTATCCAGGCCGGGGACTTTTTCCACCGCCGCGTTCAGGATGAAAGACAGGAGCTCTTCCGGCCGGGTATCTTTAAACGCCCCCTTGTTGCGTCGGCAACCGGGGGTTCTGACGGATGAAACAATATATGCATCTCTCATGATAAGATCCTCCTTGATCTCAGTTTGATCTCTAAGGGTCCGGAATTTAGTTTCTGAGGGGCTTGCCGGTCTTCAACATATGCTCCACACGGGCCTGGGTCTTTTCCTCTTTCCAGAAGTCGACGAAGGCATCCCGCTCCAGTTTGAGGATGAGGTCTTCGTCCACCCGGCTGTTTTTCCTGACCTGTCCTCCGCTGATGACAAAAGCGATCCGTTTGGCCAGAAAAGCGTCGTAATCGGTGATGAAGTTGCCGCTTTTCATATTGAAGATTTCGGCCTGGACCATCCCCTGGGCCGCCTGACCGGCGACCCGAATCTGCCGTTTCACCGGCGGCTGATAGCAGGCGTCCACCATCCGCAGGACCTCTTTTTTGGCCTCGCCGATGAGGTGATCCCGATTGAAGACGATCCGGTCCTCGGGCCCGAGAAAGCCGTTGGAGCGGGCTTCGGCGGCCGAGGTGGAGATTTTGGCCATGGCGACGGACTGGAACACCGGCAGAAAATACTTGGCCAGGTCGGCGTCGGTGACCGCATCGGGAATCGTGGTAATGAATTTCTTCCAGAGATTGGTGCAGCCGCCCCCGGCCGGAAGCAGACCGACCCCGATCTCCACCAGGCCCATGTACAGTTCGGCATGGGCCACGATCCGGTCCGCGGCCAGGCAGACCTCGCATCCGCCGCCCAGGGTCAGGCCGAAGGGGGCCGCCACTACCGGAAAACTGGCATACCGGGCCCGCTGCAATCCGTCCTGGGCCAGTTTGAGGAAATCGTTGATTTCGGAGAATTTTCCTTCCCGGGCCAGCCCGGCCATGTAGGCCAGATCTCCGCCGGCCGAAAACGCCCCGGGCATGCCGCCGGCCTGGTTGCCGATCACCACGCCCACGCCGTTTTCTTCGACATAGTCCATGGCCTCGGCCATGAACTCGACGATTTCCCGGTTGATGGCGTTCATCTTGGTGTGAAACTCACAGCAGAAGACCCCGTCGCCCAAGTCGATGAGAGAGGCCGATTTACAGGATTTGACCGTTTTGCCGGCCGCCTTGAGCAGTTCCAGAGAGATGAGGTTGTCGCCGGTTTCGATCGGCCGGTAGGATTTGCTGGCGAAGTTGTAGAAAAAACGGGTCGCCCCTTCGGTCTTGTAAAAAGAGGTGTTGCCGTCGGCCAGCATCTGTTTGACCTTTTGGGGCACCGGAATGCCTTCGTCCTCCATACGATCCACCGAGCGCTTTACGTCGATGGCGTCCCAGGTTTCAAAGGGGCCCATTTCAAAATTGTAACCCCATTTCATGGCGTTATCGATCTCTACGATGGAATCGGAGATCTCGCCCACCCGGTTGGCAGCATAAATCAGGGAATAGGCCATGGTCTTCCATGCAAAGCGGGCGCCCCGGTCGTCGCCGTAGAGGATCGCCTTCATCTTGTCGGGCAGGGTCTTGGCCTTTTTGGCCTCGGTCAGGCAGGGGAATTCAACCTTGTCGTAGGTTTCATATTCCAGGGTATCGAGGTTGATCACCTTGCGGATTTTTTTCCACTCCGGGGTAAGCTCGGTTTTGTAGAACCCGGCGCCGGATTTTTTGCCCAGCAGCCCCTTTTCGATCATCTTTTCCACGAAATCGGGCAGGATGAAGCTGTCCCGCTGCTCGTCATCCGGAACCAGTTCATAGGTGTTTTTGGCAACATGGGCCAGGGTGTCCAGACCCACCAGGTCGGAGGTCTTGAACATGGCGGTCTTGGGCCGTCCCAGAGGCGGTCCGAAGAGCGCGTCGACTTCCGGAATGGTGAGGCCGTCTTCGACCATGATCTGCATCGCCTTGACGATCCCCTGAACCCCGATGCGGTTTCCGACGAAGTTGGGGGTATCCTTGGCCCAGACAATGCCTTTGCCCAGATACCGTTCGCCGAAATCGGCCATGAACTCCAGAATTTCCGGTTTGGTCTCCTGGCCCGTAATGATTTCCAGAAGCTTCATGTATCGGACCGGATTGAAAAAGTGGGTCCCCAGGAAGTGTTCCCGGAAGCCCTGACTCAGGCCCTCGGACATTTTATGGAGTGGAATACCGGAGGTGTTGGAAGAGACGACGGCGTTTTCCTTGCGGACCCCGTCCACCCGTTTGAAGAGGTTCTGCTTGATCTTGAGGTTTTCCACCACCACCTCGACGATCCAGTCGCAGTCGGCCAGTTTGTCGAAATCGTCTTCCAGATTGCCGATGGAGATGCGGACCGCATCCTTTTTGTTCATGATCAGGGCCGGGCTGGCTTTGAGCATGGTGTCCAGGCCCTGTTTGGCGATGCGGTTTCTTGCCTCCGGATTGTCCTTTTCCTCTTCTTTCAGGTCCGGAGGGAGGATATCCATTAAAAGGGTCTCCACGCCGGCGCTGGCCAGCAGTGCAGCGATGCCGCCGCCCATGACGCCGGAGCCGATCACTGCCGCTTTTTTAATCTTTCGAACCATGATTACCTCCTCGATAGAATGTTGTTGAATCGAATGAATGAGTATTCATTCATTTAGCAAACGAGACTGTCCGCTGTCAAGGAAAATCCTTGAGGCATTCAATATCTTTTTGGGTTATTCTTTTTACAAAATGATATGAATGCTTTATAAAAAGAGCATCGGCTGGAAGAAGCGGAATAAAAGGATCGAATCTATCGCTTCGTTGGTCTGAATACTATTGTAATATATGCCCTGCGCAATCATGAGAGAATCAGGGAAAGGCAACGGGGTTTTGGGCTAAAGGCCCTTGAAAAAACCGGCGGATGCAATAGTGAAATAAACGGTAGTCCGAGCGAAACCGAAATGAATGAACATTCAGGGTGGGCGGTTCAGAGGGGAAAATTTATTGGATGCCGAGCGGTTTGGCCGGGCTGCCCCGATTGGAATCATCATCGTTGCGGTCACTGACCCCTAGCGGTTGCCCCGGATTGACTCGGATGGTGTCATCATCCTTGTCGTCATTGTAGAGGCGCTCTTGTCGCGCCCTTTCAGCCTCGGCCTTTTCCCGGGCCAAACGGGCCGCCGCTTCTTTTTGTCTGCGTTGTTCTTCTTCCCGGCGCTTCTGCGCTTCGATTCGAGCTTTTTCTTCGGCTTCGGCCTGCCGGACCTTTTCCAGAAACTGCTCGCGCTGGTTTCGGCGCCATTCACGGTAGTTCTCCATCCGTGCCTCATCCGCCGCTTCATTGTATTCCACTTCCGGAATTACCTCGATCACATCTGCATCCCCGGCCGGGGCATGGGTACTGAAATGTTTGATGCCGTTCTCATCGGTCCAGTAGTAAAGCCCGGCATAAAGATTTACCGGAATGAGCAGCATTCCCAGCAAGCAAGAAACTGTAAATAATCTATTCATAATCTCCTCCGGTCACCCGGACCGGATTGAATCACCGCTCCGGGGGTCCCTGAACCTCGGTCAGAGGCTCCTGAATAATATTGCGGATTTTCTCCATCAATTGTTTTATATTATCATCATTGTAGCCCTGAATGGCAACCGGTTCATGAATGATCATCTCGGCTTTTCCGGGAAAGATGTCGATGCTGTCGGGCGGCAGAATATCCCGGGTGCCGACAATGGTGATGGGCTGAATCGGCAAATCCAGATCCAGGGCCATCCTAAAGGCGCCTTTTTTAAACGGCAGCATGCGAAGGGATCGGGACCGAGTGCCTTCCGGAAAAAAAAGGACGGAGGTGCCGCCCCGAATCTTGGTTTTGGCCTGCTGTATGGTGGCGACCGCCGATTTTCGATCGGAGCGGTCGATAAAGATATGCCCCAGTTTGTCGCAGGCGATGCCGATGACCGGGACTTTTCGCAATTCCTTTTTCATGACCCATTTGAAATCCACCCCCAGCCATCCGTAGAGAACGAAAATATCGTATTGGCTCTGATGGTTGGAAACGATGACATAAGATTTTCGCCGATCCATATTTTCCCGACCGGTGACGGTGACCCAAATGGGAGTAAACCAGGCATTGATTCTCGCCCACAGGGTTCCGCAGAATCTGCTGGGGAATTTCGGTTTCATGAAAACCAGAAGAATCAGGGCCAAGAATCCAAAAATAAGCGTAGACAGCACGATCACGGGAGCCAGAATCAACCATTTGTAAGGTTGATACAGGTACCACAGGGGTTTTCGCATTCGAATCTCCTTCTTGTCGCATCAGCAGTAAAAATATGCTTCCATTCGGATATCTTAAAAGAACCCCTCTGTTTTGACAATCTTTTTTGAAAACCGGGGGAGGGCTTTTCGGTTCGGACCGGTGATGCGGACAAGGAAAACACAGGAATAAAAAAAGGGAGCGGCAGGTGCTTGCCGTTCCCTTCTCCTTCAATGGTATCCTCCGGCCTTAAATCGATATCGGAGCCGGAAAATTGTTCTATTTTCTGATCTGCTCCCGACGGTACTGGATGTAGGCGTTTCGGATCGCGGTATACGGGTCCAGGGCCGATTCCTTGAGCGACTCGTAATCCCCGAGTCGAAAAGAGAGATCGTTGACCCGGTCCACCGCTTCCGCGGCAATGATTGTGCCTGTGGAGTCGACATAGAACATGGGATAGAGGGGGCTGTCTCCCAGCCTTCCCACCGAATCCCTGAGGGTGGATGGCCCCAGCACAGGCCAGACGATATAAAAGCCGTTTCCCACGCCCCAGAGACCGAGCGTCTGACCCATATCTTCTTCGTTGGGACGCTCTCGCAGGGGCGGTTCATATTCGGCTACATTCCAGAAACCGAGGCCGCCGGCCACCGTATTGACCATGAATCGACCCAGTTCCACTCCCGCCTGTTCGGATTTGCCCTGAAGCAGGTTGTTGACGAACCGGACCGGGGTGCCGAGATTATTGAAAAAATTGCTCAATCCGGTGCGGACGAACTGAGGGGTGACCGCCTTGTACCCTCGAGTCACCGGCTTCATGACCCAGAAATAGAGTTTGTCGTTGAAGTGATAGACCCCTTTGTTCCAGTAATAGAGCGGATCTGCCACCTCCACCGCCCGGGATTCTCCTTCTTCTTCCTCGAATTCTTCCATAAAAGCTTCATAATCCTCGTCGGTCTCATATATCGAGGCGTCCCCCGAGTCGGCCGGGTCTGCCGCCCGGGCCTGATCCGGACCCAAGCCGCATCCGGTCACCCAGAGGACCAGGAACAAAGAAGTATATCTAATAAATACCTTCATTTTACCATCGCTTCCTTTCGGCAGGTGCCGACCATCAAAACGGGAACCGGTCCGATCCGGCTTGAAAAAGCCTGGAGGTGCCGGGTCCCGATTCGGCTATCCTTTCTTTTGTCGTTCCTCCGCATGGGCCTTGTTTTTGTCTTTCAACCGCTCGATCAGATCTTCCGGTTTTTCTTTGGCCAGAATGTCGTTGAACTGTTTTCGGTAGTTCTGGACCAGGCTGACCCCCTCGATATTGACGTCATAGACCCGCCACTGGCCGTCTTTGAGGTGAACCCGATAATCGATAGGGGTTTCGACATTTTTCCGGATCACTCGGGTCCGCACCACCGCTTTGTCTTCGGAGAGCATATCCTGTTCTTCAAACACGACCTCTTCATCCTGGAATTCGCCTTGGATTTTATCGAGGTAGTTGTTTTTGAGCAGCTCCGTAAACTCTTTTGTGAATACTTCGCGTTGTTCCGTACCGAGCATTCGCCAGTTGCGGGCCAGGGCCCGAATGGAGACCGCCTTGAAATCGAAGACGGTTTGGATCAGGTCCCAGATTTTTTCCCGCTGGGCCTCCCGATCATCTTTGAATGCAGGGTCTTTCAGGATGGCGATGCCCTTTTCAATGGGGCCCTTGACCTCTTCCATAGGTTGAAGCTCCGCCGCCGATATCAGGGCGGCGCCGGTAAAAAAGATCACTACCCACCAGATGACGATAATTTTTTTCATTCCATACTCCTTCAAAATGCATGTGCATGCAGATTCTTATTTATACATCTCCGAAAACATATTTGCTGACCATCTCCTCCAGATCCACGGCGGATTCGGTTTCGATGATCATATCCCCGGGTTCGAGCATATCCGGGGAACCGCCCGGTGAAATCTTCACGTACTTGTCTCCGATAATCCCCGATGTTTTGATGGAGGCGATGGAATCCTCGCTCAGTTTCAACTCTTTTTCGATTTTCAAGGTCACCACCGCCATCATCCGCTCCTGATCCAGGCGGATGTCGTCCACCGTTCCGATCTGCACCCCGGCCAGTTCCACCTGAGAGCCTTTCTTGAGTCCTGAAATATCCATGAACCGCGCCTGTATCGAATAATGATCCTCACCGATCCATTCCATTTGACCGAGTTTTATGGTGAGATATCCGACGCAGATGATTCCGATGATCACGAAGATGCCCACGGCAAATTCCACGGACCCTTTTTTCATATTCCCTCCGAGAGATTAACAGACCTTGAATTCGTAGAACACATTCTTGCTCGATTCCGCTGCGGCCACCAGCTGCTCGATCGGTTTTTCCTGCTCCGCTTCGGCGATGCCGGCGCTGACGGAAAAACAGAATCCGGGAAATGCCTGGATATCCACCAGACCGTCGCTCTTCATTTTATCGGCCATATCCTTGCAGAGGGTTTCGGCTTCATCCTGGTTGGTCCGAGGCAGCAGCAGCATGATTTTGTTCAACCCCAATCGGGAGCAGATGTCGGTGACCCGCAGGTGACTTCGAACCTTGTCGGCAAAATTCTTCAATGCCGCCTGTTCCGCTTCATACCCGGCCATCTTATTGATTTCGTAAAGATTTTCAACCGTCAACAGGATGATGGAAAAGGCGCTCAGGTGGTGCTGCATGCGGACCATTTCTTCCCGGAAACGCCGTTCTCCCTGGGGCTGGGGAATCAGCCCGGTCAGGGCGTCATGCCGGCTTTCCACGCCCTGAATGAACTTCTGCACCGTCAGATTGTCGGAGCGTTTGATCTCTTCGGCGGTACCCTGAAAAATGATTCGGCCTTCATTCAGCATGGCTACCCGTTGAGAGATATAGAAAATATCCGGAATTTCATGACTGACCACCACGCCGGTGAACCCGAACCGCTTCTGGTAGTCGGAAATCATGCTGTGTACCGCATTCTTTCGCACCGGGTCCAGCCCGGTGGTGGGCTCGTCGAAGAGGATGATCTCCGGGTCGGTGACCAGGGCCCGGGCCAGGGCCACCCGCTTTTTCATGCCGCCGGAGAGCTGAGAAGGATACACATGGTCGATCTCCTCCAGATCGAGCTGGTTCATCTTCTCTCGAACCTTCTCCGTGATCTTTTTTTTGGGCATGGAGGTTTTTTCCTTCAGCGGCAGACCGATGTTCTCGAACACGGTGAGGGAGTCGAAAAGCGCCGTCTCCTGAAACATGTAAGCGAATTTTTCTTTGAGTCGGCGGCGCTCGGCTTTTTTCATTTTAGAGATCGGTTTTCCCTCGAACAGAATCATCCCTGCGTCCTGTTCGATCAGGCCGATGATGTGCTTGAGCAGAACGCTCTTGCCGTCCCCGCTTTTGCCGATGATGGAGGTGATTTCCCCCCGGTAGATTTCCAGATCGATGCCTTTGAGGACGTGGTTGTCCCCGAAGGATTTGTGCACGTCTTGGAATTGGATAAGGGGTTCGGCCATGTGAATCACATCAAAAAAGAGGTTAAGACGTAGTCGGTGGCCAGGATCAATACACTGGATATGACCACGGCCGATGTGGTGGCGAAACTGACCCCTTTGGCCCCGAAGCCGGTTTTGCGAAGATGGGTGTAATAACCCTGATAGCAGCAGGTGGTGACGACGACCACGGCAAAGACGACCGCCTTGATGAACCCGCCGTTGATGTCTTCCATGACCACGCTCGCTTCCACCCGATAAAAATAGATGCCGGGGTTGATCCCCAGCAGCAGACACCCGCTCAGATATCCGCCGAAAATGCCGATGGCGTCGAAAAGGGCCGTCAGCAACGGAAAGCTGATGACCGCGGCGGCCAGTCGGGGGCTGAACAGGTAGCGGACCGAATTGATGTTCATGGTCTCCAGCGCGTCGATCTGTTCGGAAATCCGCATGATGCCGATCTCCGCGGCCATGGCGGAACCGGCCCGGCCGGTGATCATGATGGCGGTCAGCACCGGGCCCAGTTCCCGAATCAGGGTCAGGGCCACCATGGTGCCCAGCACCCCTTCGGAACCGAACTGGACCAGGGTGTAATAGCCCTGAAATCCCAATACCATTCCGGTAAAAGAGGCGGTCAGGACGATGACCAGCATCGATTTCATGCCGATGAAATAGAGCTGTTCGATAAGTTTCTGAAACTGGAAGGGGAAATAAAAAATATGGTAGGCGCCTCGCAGAAGAAAAATGGCCAGGCGGCCCAGTTCCCGCACCACGAAAATCGTTTTTTTTCCGACGGCGGAGATGGGGGTGTTTGCAAGCGCGGGGCTTTCCATGGGGTGTAATCCTACCGGATTTAAACGGAATATTTTATGGAATTGATCACGATTGCGAAAATATAATGAAACCTGAAAGGGATGTCAAGCGGGGAATTCCCCGGTGTCTTATCTTCCGCTCTCCTGAATTCGTCTTATTCGCTGGGGAACCGAATACGTAAAGAGGAAAGGGGATGGACCCTTTCCTCCTCATGGCGACGAATATCATTGGTTCGGCGAATCCGCTTTGATCAGGCTTCGTGCCGAAGCTGGTTTTTGAGCCATTTTTTGACGTTTCCTTCCACGGAAAAGACCCCCCGGTTGTGGCCGATGGAATCCATAAAATCCTTTTCCAATTGCGCGGGCATGTTGAACTCGGCCAGCTCCACGGCTTCTTCGGAATTGCGGCGGATAAAATAGATCACCGGCCGCTCTTTCCAGGTATTGACCACGAAGTAGTGGGTGGTGTCATCCTTGGAGCGGATCACGTAGTTGCCGCGGGCCCAGTTGTTGCCCCATTCCAGATAGAGCCGTACCGCTTCCTCCGGGGTCATTTCCCAGTCGATGGCGTTGCGCAACCTTCTGCTTTCACGTATATCGTTTAATTTCATCATAAAGCACCTCCTGTTTATCCAAAAATAGGTATGGAAAAGGGGGGGCGTCAATTCGGACCAAATAAAAAGGGGGCACGGAATGCGGCCCCCTCTTGTACAACGATGTATCGGTTCAGCGGAATCCCGTATGGGTTACGCTTAGGCTTCCAGCGCCTGCCGATCCGAGAAGTCCATCATGACGCGCTCCCGGGCCTTGTCGATGCCCAGCGCTTTTCGTTTCTTGTCGATATGGGCGATCATCATTTTGGCCATTTCATAGGGATCCGGAGTAAAGCCCCATTTGCCGAGGCCGTACTCGGATTCCAGTCCGCCGAAGAGAAGTTTATGGAACTTGGTCTCTTCGATGATCGGAAAGGTGACCCCGAAGACGGTATAGACGCCCGAAGCCACAAAGTAGTGACCAATGCTGATGGCTTTCTCGCTCATCCATTCGGGGGCCGCGCCGGCAACCGGCAGATCGGCGATGCTCTCGCCAAGACCGCCTTCATTCACCATGGCGGCGCAGGCGATGAGAATCCGGCTGTTGTCCACACAGGAGCCCAGACCCAGCACCGGCGGCATACCGACGGTTTCACAGACCTCCTTGAGTCCGGGACCCGCCAGGTGGGCCGCTTCGGGGGAGAGCAATCCGGCCTTCGCCAGAGAGATCTGGGAGCACCCGGTCTGAACCACCAGAACGTCGTTTCGAATCAGTTCCTTGACCATTTCCACATGGACCCAATCGTGTTTCACCCGCGGGTTGGTACAGCCGACCACGCCGGCCACACCCCGGATCCTTCCGTTGATGATGTTGTCGTTCAACGGAGTGTAAGAAGCCCGGAAAGAGCCGCCCAGCATGTAGTTGATATATTCGTGGGAGAACCCGTGGACGCCCATGTTGGTGATTTTGGGAATCTCAATGGGCAAGGTTCGGCTTTTGAATCGGCTGATTGCCTTGATGACCAGTTCGTCGGTGCACTCGCTCGGCTTGTCTTCGTGAAATTCCATGTGAGTGGCGCCTTCGATCTTGCACCGGGGGTTGGTGGTGAACAGCGGCGTGTTGTAGCAGGCGGCCACCTTGGACAGGCCCTGCTGAATGCACTGCACATCCACGATCATGGCATCTACCGCGCCGGTGACCAGGACCGGTTCCGTGGACATGAAGTTTCCGGCATGGGGTATCCCGTGGCGGGACATCATTTCGGCGCCGGAGCAGCACATTCCGAGCAGGTTGATTCCCTTGGCGCCGGCATCCTTGGCTGCCTGGATCAGGGTGGGTTCGTTGACCGAAACCATAATCGATTCGAACATATTCGGCTCGTGGCCGTGAACGATGATGTTGACGTAATCTTGTTTGAGCGCCCCCATGTTGACCTCGACGGCCACCGGTTTGGGGGTTCCGTAAAGGATATCGGAAATCTCGGTGGCGACCATGGACCCGCCCCATCCGTCGGCCAGCGCGGTTCGGCTGAACTGCTGGGTCAGATTTTCATAATGCTGGTCCACGCCCATATGGGTGCGGTGCATCAATTCCATGATCTCCCGCATGGCCCCTCTGGGAACAAATCCGTGTTTTCTCCAGGTCTCCAGAGTTTTCGCCGGCACCCGTTTGGCAAAAGGGATTTCGCCTTCTACCTGGGTATAGGTTCGTTCCAGTTCTTTATACAGGTCCATGGCGATATCTTCAGGAGTGCGGCCGTCGACTTCGATGCCGATGGATTGGGCCACCTGCTCCAGTTTCTGGACATCCTTGATCCTGTATTCTTTGACCTTGCCGCTGATGACTTCCCGGAACAGGTCGAGCATTCCCATGCCGTGGTCGGTATGGGCCGCACATCCCGAGGCGACCATCCGGGAAAAGTTGCGGGCCTGAATGGTGTCGATGGTGGCGCCGCAGACCCCTACCTTGCTGTAGGGATCACGGGCGTTGAGGCGGCAGGGCCCCATTGAGCAGTGTTTGCAGCAGGCGGAGTCGGCGCCGATGGGGCAGGCCTTCATGGATGCGGCCCGGTCGAAAGCGGTCTCCACCCCGTCTTTGCGGGCTTTTTCCAGCATCTGAGCGGTGGCGTCACAGATGGTGAAATCCCGGACATTGATTTCGGCTTCTTTTTTCTTGGAAACTTTTTTCCCTTTTTCTTCTGCCATTGTTTCTCCCTTCGTGGAAAGATTGTATGGTTTGTATTAAGGCTTGTGAGCGAAATGCCCTATGGTAATGCATGCTTCGAACGGGGATGGTGCATCCCCGCGATTTACCACCTTTTGATTAGGGCCATTTCTTTGGGATGACCCTCGACCGAATGTTTAGCCGACGCTTGACAATACCTGAACTTGCGGTTACGTTCATTCGGTTTCATATGGAAAAACAGAGATTAAAGCCTTATTAAGAATCGTTACTGATAATAATGAAGATTCCGGAAATTGTCAAACGGAATTTTTAAAAATGAAGGGCTTTTTTTTCCTTCCTTCCGGTATTCCCAACAACAAGGAGGCCGCCCATGACCGACCAGAACGGTTCAATGAATACCCAAAAACATAAAATCGACACCTTGTGTGTTCATGCGGGGCAGTCCCCCGATCCGGTCCACCGTTCCAGAGGGGCGCCGGTCCACCGGACCTCTTCGTATGTGTTCGACAGCACCGCCCACGCCGCCGACCTGTTTTCCCTGAAGCAGCCGGGCAATATCTATACCCGGATCATGAACCCCACACAGGATGTGCTGGAAAAACGGCTGGCGGCCCTGGAAGGAGGGGCCGCCGCACTGGCCCTGGCCTCGGGAACCGCGGCGGTCCATTATGCCGTCATCAACATCTGTTCGGCCGGTGATGAAGTGGTTTCGGCCAACAACCTCTACGGCGGCACCTATACCATGTTCGATGCCATTCTGCCCCAGTTCGGCATCACCGTCCGATTCGCCGATCCCCGGGAACCCGAAAGCTTCGATGCGGTGGTGACCGAAAAGACCCGGGCGATTTTTGTAGAAACCATCGGCAACCCGACCCTGGAGATGACCGATCTGGATGCGATCTCCGAAATCGCCCGAAAGCACCACCTGCCCCTGATTGTGGATGCGACCTTCACCACCCCGGCTCTGCTGAGGAGCATCGAGCACGGGGCGGATATCGTGGTCAATTCCATCACCAAATGGATCGGGGGCCACGGCGCCGCCATCGGCGGGGCGGTCATCGACGCCGGCGCCTTCGACTGGACCGACCCCAAGTTCACGCTATTCAATGAGCCGGACCCGAGCTATCACGACATCCGTTATGCCCATGATTTGGGGGATCTCAATCCGGTGGCCTTCATTATGCGGATGAGGCTGGTGCCGCTGCGGAATCTGGGGGCCTGCATTTCGCCGGACAACGCCTGGATGTTTCTTCAGGGCCTCGAAACCCTTCATCTGCGCATGGAGCGCCATTCTGAAAACGCCCTGAAAGCGGCCCGGTATCTGAACGATCATCCCAAGGTCGCTTGGGTGCGGTATCCCGGCCTTCCCGGCGATCCGAGCCATTCGATGGCGGCCCGGTATCTGAAAAACGGCTTCGGCGGCATGGTGGTTTTCGGAATAAAGGGCGGGGCCGAAACCGGCGCGGCGTTCATCGAAAACCTTCAACTGTTTTCCCACCTGGCCAATGTGGGAGACGCCAAGAGCCTGGCCCTGCATCCGTCCAGCACCTCCCACTCCCAGTTGAGCGAAGAACAGCAAAAGGCCGGGGGGCTGACCCCCGATCTGATTCGGCTCTCCATCGGAATCGAGCATATCGAGGATATTATCGGGGACCTGGACCAGGCCTTTTCCAAGATAGGGTAGGTTGTTTTCATGAGTGATTTTCTGAACAAACGGCAGGACCGATGAGCGAATACATCGAACACGACGGCACCGGCGTTTCCGTCGGGATTGTTCAAAAGCAGACCTTCACCTTCGCCGATCCGCCCGATGCCCTGAAACTGGAGAGCGGCGCATCCCTGGGACCCATCACCGTCGCCTATGAAACCTACGGCGCCTTGAATGCGGCGGGCACCAACGCGATTCTGATCTGTCATGCCCTCACCGGCGATTCCCATGTGGCCGGGTATTATTCCGAAGCGGACCCCAAACCGGGCTGGTGGGACACCATGGTGGGACCGGGAAAGGGCATCGACACCGACCGGTATTTCGTGATCTGCTCCAATATTCTCGGCAGCTGCATGGGCACCACCGGCCCCTGCCATATCAATCCCGAGACCCTGGAACCCTACGGCCTCGATTTTCCGGTGGTCACCATCGGGGACATGGTCAAAGCCCAACGGGCCCTGCTGGATCACCTGGGGATTCGGCGGCTGTTGTCGGTGATCGGCGGTTCGGTCGGGGGCATGCAGGCCCTGGAATGGGCCATGCGCTACCCCGAGATGGTGGAGTCGGTGATCCCGCTGGCCACCACCACCCGGCACTCGGCCCTGGCCATCGCCTTCAACGAGGTGGCCCGGCAGGCCATCATGGCCGATCCCCACTGGGCTGGCGGGGATTATTACGGCGGAGAGACCCCCAAACTGGGGCTGGCCCTGGCCCGTATGATCGGCCACATCACGTATCTCTCGGATGAATCGATGCGCCAGAAGTTCGGGCGGAATCTTCAGGACAAGACCGATCTTTCCTTTAACTTCGATGCCGATTTTCAGGTGGAGAGTTATCTGCGGTATCAGGGGGCCAAATTCGTGGAGCGGTTCGACGCCAATTCCTTTTTATATATCACCAAGGCGGCCGATTATTTCGATCTGGAAAAACAATACGGCGACGGATCGGCGGTAAAAGCGTTTTCCAGGGCCCGATCCCGGTTCCTGGTCATCTCCTTCACCTCGGACTGGCTCTACCCGACCTACCAGTCCCGGTCCATGGTCCAGGCCATGAAAAAGAGCGGTCTGGATGTCAGCTTCTGCGAAATCGAAGCCGAATGGGGACACGACGCCTTTTTGCTGCCCAGTACGCGATTGACCACCCTGATTCGCAGTTTTCTGGAGCGGATACTCGATGAGATATAGATCTGCGGGAACATCCGCCATGCGGTTCGACCTGAGAATCATCGCCTCCTGGATCACACCGGGCGCCCGGGTACTCGGCCTGGGATGCGGGGAAGGGGAGCTGCTCTATCATCTCAAAAAATACAAAGGGGTCACCTGCACCGGCATCGATCAGAACGAGGAGATGATCGCCGTCTGCATCCAAAAGGGGTTGACCGTGCTTCAGGGGGATATCAATGAAGAGGTGCTCGATTACCCCGATGATGCCTTCGATTACGTGGTATTGAGCCAGACGCTTCAGCAGATTTACGACCCCTCGGGCCTGATCGCCTCCATGCTCCGGGTCGGCAAAAAGGTGGTGGTGAGCTTTCCCAATTTCAGCCATTGGCGGGTCCGGGGCCAGGTGCTCCTGACCGGACACGCGCCGGTGACACCTGAGCTGCCTTATCAGTGGCACGACACCCCGAATATTCGGGTGATCACTCTCAAGGATTTTCGAAAATATGGACTGCAGGTCGGGTTCGAGATTCTCAAGGAGGCCGACATCCATCTGGATGGACGCGGTGTGGAAGGGAAGGTCATCCGGTTCTGGCCGGAGCTGTTCGCCAAGCACGGCATTTTTCTGATCGGCAAACCGGGCGCCTCTGAATAGGACCCGGTGAGAGGGCCGGCCGGCGTCCCATTCGGGTGGAATAGCGATTGGCAAAGTGCTCGGCCAGCAGGCGGATGTCGTCTCAGCGGTACCGAAGCGGCGGTATGGTGATGGGGAAGACATTGAGCCGGTAATAGAGATCGGTTCGAAAGCGACCTTTTTTGACTTCCCGGGACAGGTCGCGGTTGGTGGCAGCGATCACCCGTACATCCACCCGACGGCTGTTTCCGCCGCCCACCGGCGTGAATTCGCCTTCCTGAAGCACCCGCAGGAGTTTGGTCTGGATCTCCCGGGGCAGTTCACCGACTTCGTCCAGAAAGATGGTGCCGCCGTCGGCCCGGGCGATCAGCTCCTTGCCGGTGCCGGTTTCTCCGAAAATCACCACCGTGGAATCGGTCGGCGCCACTTCCGCTACCAACCGCAGGGTTTCCCGAAAGGGCCGGCTCTCCCCGATGATCTCGCCCAAGTTGCAAATCGATTCGATCTCATCCCGAAGATATTCGGTTTCGTTTCGCAGTGAATCGATCGTCTTTCGGGCTTCATACCGTTCATTGACGTCTCGCAGGATCAGGACATAGGTGGGGCCGTTATCCAGGTCGATTTGTGAAATCGTGGCTTCGGCGGCGATTTTTCGGCCGTCCCGGGTTCGGGCCATGAGCCCCTGGGAGACCCACATGCTGCGTTGCCCTTTGGGCAAATCCGGAAGGGTTCGGGTGATCTGTTTGATTGCGGCCGTATCCGCCGATTCCAGAAATCGGGTAAAGGATCTGCCGAGACAGCCGTATCCCCGGCATTCGAAGGTCCGTTCGGCGGCCGGGTTCATCATGCGGATGTTGAGATTCCGATCCAGTTCTACGATGGCATCCATGGCGCCGTTGAACACGCCGGCCAGTTTTTCCTCCCGGGCTCGAATCTCGGCATCCGCCCGCAATCGCAGCAGTTCGGCGGTGGCCCGGGCGGCGAAGATGCGGAACACCGACAGGCTTCGAAAGGATTCGGGCATCGGTTTGGTGTACACCACCGCGATATTGCCCAGAATAGTGTCTTCGGCATCGATCAGGGGAAATCCGAGATAGCTGACCGCGCCGAATTTGGCCAGGTCCGGGTCTCCGGGAAACAGCTCGATGACGTTTTCGGGTACGTGCAGAAAGGTTTTATTTTTAAGGGACGGTTCACAGGGCGTGCCTTCAATGTCATATTCGTAGTGCTGGACAAACGCATTCCCCAGCCAAAAGGCCAGTGCGCGAAGCCGCTTGGATTCGGGAAGGTATTCTGTGACCCAGGCTCCGTAAGTGCCCAATGCCTTGCTCAGGTTTTTGACCACCGCCCGAAAAAACCCCGAACCGGTTTCGGATGCGGTGCCGTCCACCAGGGATTGCAGCAGCAGGGCCTCGTCCGGTAGTTCGGGTGTCTGGAACATCGGCATCCCCCTATGGATTAGAGGGTGGGTGAATACGAATCTGACGATACGGATATCTTTTGGAAAATAAGTCTTACACGATTGGATTTCAACAGCGTCGATTCTCTGACTGCGGCTGAAAGAGGGGGCACATTCCCGGCCCTCAAACGGGAGGTTGAGTAATCGTCGAAAATCGTGTATGGAGAAAACAAGCCGCACCTCTTTTTCTTCGACACCTCAAAATGGATTTTTCGATACCACCATCCGGTTGATTTAAAATGGTCCGCTATCGGCCGTATCTTTAAAGCTTCATTTGTTTGGTGTTGTTCGTTTTCAACGGTACCCACCCAATAAACCGATGAAAGGAGACAGCCATGACAGAAGAGATGAAGTCCGTCACCCGCCGTATCGAGGATCTCTGGAACACCGGCAACTTGGCCGTCGCAGACGAGATCTACTCGCCCGCCCTGGTCAACCATGCGCCCTATGCCCCGGATTTCAAGGATTTCCAATCCTGCAAACAGTGCGTTTCGGCGGTCCGGGCCGGCATGCCCGATTTCACCGTCAAGATCGAGGATGCCATCGCCGAAGGCGACAAACTGGTCTGCCGCTGGGTGGCACGGGGTTCCCACACCGGCGATTTTTTCGGCATTCCGCCCTCCAACAACAAGGTCGAATGGACCGGCATGACCCTCTATCGCATGGATTCCGGAAAAATCGTGGAGGCCTGGTGGAATGAAGACATGCTCGGATTGATGAAGCAGATCGGGGTGATTCCGGCGGGGTAGGGTCGGGTCGGATTTGATCCGATGACGGGGCAAAGTGTGTTCACCCCTTTTTCGGGTGGTTGAGATCGGCTGTTGACGACGGGGGAATGAAGGTGAAACGGAAAACCCTATGGCTGATCCCCGCCACTGCTGCGGACATCATGAATTCAGACAGAAACAGTTCAGGTCAAAGGGAAATGGCAGGCCACAAATTTTCCCGTATGAATTTCAAGAAGCTCCGGAGAGTGTTCTTTGCAAATGGAACGGGCATATTTACATCGGTTTTCAAACGCACATCCCTGGGGAAGATCAAATGGAGTGGGTATCTCACCCTCAAGGGACGGGATGATTTTCCTCACATTGGGATCGGCCGCAAACACACTGTCCATGAGTAATTGAGTATAGGGATGGGCAGGCTGTTGCAGAGACAGATTTGACGGCGTGATTTCGACGATTTTCCCCAGGTACATCACCATGATTCTCTGGCAGAAATAATCCACCAGGGCCAGGTCATGGGAAATGAACAGATAGGTCATGTCAAACTGTTCCCCCAGTTCCTGGAGCAGGAGGATGATCTGTGCCTGTACAGAAACATCCAACGCTGCAGTGGGTTCGTCCAGTATCATGAATTCAGGTACCAGGACCAAGGCTCTTGCAATGACCGCACGCTGCTTTTGACCGCCTGACAACTGATGAGGGTAGGCCCGGCAGTGTTCAGGTTTCAACCCAACCATGCCAAGCAGTTGATGTATTCTCTCGATTATCTGTTTTTTGGGGGTGTTTTTCTTTTGGATCTTAAAGACCTCTTCCAGGCTGCGGTAGATGGAATTTCTCGGGTCCAGGGAGGAATGGGGATCCTGGAATACCATCTGCATCCTTGCCCGCAATGTCCGGAGCTGTTTTTTCCCCATGCGGTTTATATCCTGGCCGTCAAAGACAATGTGCCCGCTGGTGGGCCTTATCAGACTTAAAACCAGCCTGGCAAGGGTTGATTTGCCGCATCCTGACTCCCCCACAATACCTAAGGATTCCGCTTTTGTGATGGCAAAACTGACATCATTTACCGCTTTTATTTCACCAATTTTACGCTGCAACAGCCCGCCGGTCAGTGAGAAAAATCTGGACAGGTGCTGTACATCAACCAACGGGTTCATGATCTTTACTCCAATCGGGACTGAACATATGACATTTCACCTGGGTTCCGTTTGGCGCCCGGATGGTTTCAGGGCTGTGATCCACACAAACCGGCCTTGCTTTCAGACAGCGGGGATGGTATCTGCATCCACTGGGAAAGGTTCTGACACTCGGCACATTGCCCGGGATCGCATTAAGGGTTTTTTGCGCCATACCGAATGTGGGGATGCAACCCAGCAGTGACGAAGTATAGGGATGCCCGGGTTCATTGAAAACTGCGGATACGCTGCCTTTTTCCACCACAGTACCGGCGTACATAACAACGACTTTGTCGCATAAATGCGCGATCACACCAAGATCGTGGGTAATCATTATCATACCCATATGCCTGTTCTGGATCGTTTTTTTGAACAGCGCAATAATCTGGGCCTGAACTGTGACATCCAGGGCGGTGGTGGGTTCATCGGCAATCAACAATTTCGGATCGGCGCACAATCCCATGGCAATGACAATCCGCTGCTTCAATCCCCCGGACAGCTGGTGTGGATATTGCGAGAATACTTTTTCAGAATTGGCAATTCCCAAAGATGTCATCACCGCCACTGCCTTTTTTGCAGCTTCTGACCGGGTGATATCCAGATGAAGCCTGAGACCTTCAACAATCTGGTCTCCCACCTTGTAAACAGGATCCAGGGAGGTCATGGGATTCTGGGAAATCAAAGATATCTGATTTCCCCTGATTTTCTGATATTCATATTCAGATAGGGAAAGCAGATCATTTCCCTTGAAAAGAATCCGGCCCTGCGACACCTTGCCGTCAAGAAACGGGAGCAGGCCCATGATGGCCTGGGCTGTAACGGATTTTCCTGAACCTGTCTCCCCCACAAGCCCTACTATTTCACCATCATTCAGATCAAAACTGATGCCGTTCAACGGTTCCACACACCCGTCACGGGTTGTGAATTCTACGCTGATATTGTCAACTGAAAGCAGTGTCATTTAAGGGTATCCTCTCGGATATCCATGATGTCCACCAGGACGTCTCCGAAAAGATTGAATCCAAAGACCGTGATCATCATTGCAATGCCTGGAAAGATGATCACCCAGGGGGAAATAAAAAGGTAGGCGGTGCCATTGCTCATCATGGCGCCCCAGCTCGGTGTGGGGGGTTGGGCACCCATACCCAGAAAGCCTAATGTAGCCTCCAGAACAATGGCTTGTCCGATACCGATGGTAGCCGCAACGATTACCGGCGCGATGGCATTGGGGAACAGGTGTTTGAACAAAATAGTATAGTCGGTTGCTCCCAGGGACCGGGTGGCTTCCACATAAATTTCGTTTTTCAGCATCAGTATCTGTCCCCTGATCAACCGGGCGTACTGTGCCCAATAGGTCAGAGCTATGGCGATGATCACACACTCAACCCCTGCACCAACCACGGCAACCAGGAGAAGGGCCACGAGGATCTCGGGCAGAGACCAGGTCAGATCCGTTATCAGTGAAAGGCCTCTGTCCAGGATTCCCCCGTAATATCCGGCAATGGCACCCAGCAGAGATCCTATCAGGACGGACAGGCCCACAGAAACCACCCCGACATATACCGATATTCTGGACCCGTGAAGGATGCGGCTGAACACATCTCGACCGAATTCATCCGTTCCCATGAGATGATCGATGGAAGGGGGACTGTTCATTATGGTCAGGTCCTGTTCCTTGTATGAATAAGGAGCGAGCAGATCAGCTGTCAGCGCAACAAGGATAAGACCGGCTATAAGAAAGGCACCCAGCAGACCGGCCCTGTTTGATCTGATTTTTTTCACACGCCTGATCCAACGGTTGGCAGGCGGAATGATTGATTCCTGGTCCTGATGGGTTTCCATAATCGCTCGCTTTGAAGGAATTATTGGTGCTGGTCTCGTACCCGGGGATCGGTAACCGCGTACAGAACATCGGCCAGAAAAGTACCCAGCACGATACCCATGGCCAGCAACAGCATGGCGCCTTGAATGACCGGATAATCCCGTCTGAAAAGACCGGTGATCAACAGCTGACCCAGTCCGGGGCGTGCAAAGACGATTTCCACCGTCACTGTCCCTCCCAGAACCCACCCGATTCTAAGGCCCAGGATGGTAATGACCGGTATCAGGGCATTTCTCAATGTGTGCTTCAACAGGATCGCTTTTTTGCCCAAGCCTTTGGCGTGGAGCATCACGATAAAATCTCTGGATGCCACCTCAAGCATGGATACCCGGGTAATCCGTGCGATAAGACCGGCACCACCCAGCCCCACAGTGACCGCCGGTAGAATCAGGGAAAGCAGGTCGCCTGATCCTGAAACCGGCAGCAGATTCAACCACACTGCAAAAATCAGGATAAGAATCAATCCCAGCCAGAAAGCCGGAATGGTGACCCCGAACAAAGCCACCACCATGGCCGCATGGTCGATAAACGTATCTTTTGCCGCAGCTGAAATAATGCCCATGGAAACTCCCAGAACAAAAGACAGTGCAATGGCCGTTAACCCCAGAGAGAGACTATATGGCAGGTGGTGGCGAAGCAGTTCGGCTACCGGCCGCTTTTCAATGATGGAGGTGCCCAGATCCCCCTGGAAAAGGTTGGCCAGCCAGATGCCGTATTGAACCGGAAGCGGTTTGTTCAGGTGATATTTTTCAATCAGTTTCTGCTCGTGGGCCTTGGTCATACCAGGGCCGATCAGGTTGTCAATGGGATTTCCCGGAACAATATGGATCAGAGAAAAAATAATGACCGATAGTACAAAGAATATCGGAATCATCAATAACAAACGGCGTAAAATAAATTGCCACATGGCTGTTTTCTTTCCAAAAAAATATCAGGGCTGGTCCCTCCCGCCTTTCAGGGGTATCCGAAAAAGACGGAAGGGAAACGGATCAACAGGTTATTGAATATCCCAGTCCAGGATGCCGATGTTCATGAATTTTCTGACCAGTCTCTTTTCCGGGAGAACCACACGCCTGCCAATGCCAAAAACCGTGTCCGGCTGATAAAAAGGGGCCCAGATATACCGGTTCAGCAGATAGATATGGTATGCCTTGAAATTTTCCACCCGTTCCTCCTGGGTACGGGACCGGGTCATGGCTTTGTGCATCAGGTAATCGGATTCATTGTCATGCCACATGGCGGCATTGGGATATCCCATGCGTTTTGAGTTAAAAAACCACTCCAGGATGTCCGCATTTTCCCATTCATAGGATCGGACAGCCAGCTGGTGCTCCCCTTTTTTATAGTGGGCCCTGATGGAGCTTGGATCCATCAGGGTAATTTTTGCATCCACACCGGCCTCTGCCAGCTGCGCCTGGATCACCTCTGCCGACCGGCGATAGGAGGATTCATTTTTGGCAAGCAGTGTCAATACAAGTTTGTTGCCGTCCTTGTCCTGCCGTATGCCGTCAGGCCCGGTTTTCCATCCAGCCTTTTCAAAGGCAGCCTTTGATGCTTCGGGGTCATAGTGAATCTCGTTCTTTTCCCCCACACGGCTTGCAGGCAGCGTATCCAGTAAGTAGGTATAGGCGGGTTTGCCGGCACCGGCAAATACGTTTTTGGTAATGCTTTCCTGGTTGATGGCCAGGGCGATTCCCTTTCTGACCAGTTCATTGTCCAGCGGGGGAGACTGGGTGTTCATGACCATGTGAAACAGATCGGTCCCCGGCATTCGGGCAATTTTCAGGGCCGGATCTTCTTCAATCTTACTTATGAACATGGTGGGGACGCTGAAAACAACATCCACTGTACCAGTTTTCAGTTCCAGGAAACGTGTGGATTCCTCTTTGGTATCCTTGTAGACAATTTTATCAATATGCGCCGGTCCTTTGTTTTGAACCAGGTCCGGCCCCCAGGTGTAATCCGGATTTTTTACCAGGATCAGTTCGTTTCCAGGAGACCAGGATTCAAACTTGTAAGGCCCGGATCCGACAATCTGTGTGATGCCGAAGGTCTCCCCATATTTTTTATAGGCTGCCATACTCGGAACAGCCATAAACGGCTGGGACATGTTGAAGAACATATTGGGTTCAGGGTTTTTCAGATTCAGGCGGACCGAATATGGATCGATGATGTCCACCGTATCGATGGCCCCGACCATATAGGCGGACGGACCGTTTTCCATCTGCTTGAGAAACCATTTGACCACTTCCGCATTAAAGGGGGACCCATCGTGAAATGTGACCCCCTGCCGCAAAGTCAAATCCCATGTAAGTCCGTCATCACTGATATCCCAGGATGCAATAAGTGCCGGATAGAAATTGCCGTCCGCACCCCACTCGATAAGCCTGTCATAGATCAAGTTCATGGCCTCATGGCTCAACTCCACCTTAAGGGGGTTGAAGGTTGTCACCCCCAGTTCATTGGGGTCCCCTGCAGCATAGAGCACTTTTTCTGCCAATGCCTGAACAGGTGCCAGAAAAATGCATGCTGCCAGCAGCATGGTACATACCTGAATGATTGTCTTTCTCATTTGACTTCTCCTTTTTGGTTCGTTTCCTGTTAAAAAAAGTGATGTGCCAATATACCATTCACCCACCCCCGGATCATGCCCGTCTATCCCCCTCTTGAAAGCCGTTTTCCGGGAAGATCCCCTGTCAATTCACCGTTCAGCATTACGGGTCTGCCGTTTACCATCACATGGACAATCCCCGCAGGGAAGCAATGGGAATCAGTAAAAGAGGCCATATCCGCCACCGTATCCGGGTCGAACAGGACCAGGTCCGCCGCCAATCCCTTCTCGATTCGCCCCCGGTGTGTCAACCCCAGTTTTTTTGCCGGCAGGCCGGTCATCTTGTGCACTGCCTGTTCCAGGGAGATAACCTGTTTTTCACGGACATAGGTCCCCAGTATCCTGGGAAAAGTTCCATAAAAGCGGGGATGTACCATAGATTGCCCGGCAGGTCCCCCGGGGGATGCCGCACATCCGTCGGAACCGATCATGCCGGTGGGATCTTTTAAAATGGTGATCAGGTCTGTTTCAGACATGGCAAAAACGATCATACCAAGTCCCCCCTTTTCCTGGCAGAACACTTGAAAAACTGCTTCCAGCGGGTCAAGACCCAGGGCCGCTGAAAGATCCTCCACGCTCAGACCATTGTACCCCTGGTTTTCCGGCCGGCTGTATCCCATGATCTGAATCCGGTCCCAGTCCAGGTCCTGCATGGGATATTCCCAGGTATTGGATCGGTGGGTCATATCTGCAATAATCTTGTTTTTGGCTGTGGAATCAGACAGAAGGTCCATCATGCGGGATGAACCGGTTTCCTTTGCCCATACAGGAAAAAGCTCCAGCAGGCTGGTTGCATAGGCCGTATACGGATACTGGTCGAAATCGACCTGTATCCCCATTTGTCTTGCCCGGTAAATGGTTTCAAGAAGCGTGTCACTCTGTCCCCACATGGCCGGGGTTTCACATTTCAAATGGGAAATCTGCAGGGACACCCCTGATTTTCGGGCGACAGACAGGGCTTCTTCCACAGCATCAAACAGATACCTTCCTTCACTGCGCATGTGGGTGGCATAGATGCCATTGTATGCGTTTACAACGGCGGCAAGAGCCGCCAGTTCATCTGTCCGGGCAAACGCGCCTGGATGATAAATCAGGCCTGAAGACAGCCCGAAAATGCCGTTATCCAGTTCTTTTTCAAGCAGGCGGGTCATCTGATACATTTGCTCAGGATCAGGGGATCCGCTCCTGTAGCCCATGACATTGGCCCGCAGCGTGGAATGGCCCACCAGTGGTACCATATTGACAGCCGTACCCCTGGCCGACAGGTGATTGTAAAATTCATCCAGGGTTTTCCAGTTCCAGTCCTCCGAAGGCAGGCATCTTTTGTAAAGCCGCCCCAGATCGGTAATGTATTCCATAAACGCTTTTTGCCCGGAAGGTGTTATCGGCCCGGGAGATCCACCGCAGTTACCGGTGACCTCCGTAGTGATTCCCTGGCGTATCCGGCTGTCCGAATGCGGTTCCAGCAACAGTGTGAAATCCGAATGGGTGTGCATGTCGATAAATCCCGGACAGGTAACCAGACCGGCGGCATCGATGGTTTTCCTACAGGGCATTTCCAGGTCCGGTGCCATGTGTGTGATGACTCCGCCGGTGACAGAAAGATTTGCTTCAAATGACGGACTGCCGGTACCGTCAATGATTCTGGAGTTGATGATCAGCAGGTCCTGCATGGAATTTCCCTTTTGAGTTATGATGTTTTCGAACAGTGGTATCCGGCAGCTGATCATGCTGGTGAATAAACTGCCGAATAACGGGCAACAGTTTTTCCATGGGTTCCTCCAGGGGGCGGACAACCGGGATGCCTGTTTTTTTTTCAAGGGCGCTGCTGAAGGCGACCAGATCTTCTCTGGTTCCGCCCGAACCATTTAGGGTGACGGCGATCACCCGAGTTCCGTACATTTCAATGAGTTTGATTTCACTGTCGATATCCGGCAGCATGCACCCGAGTGATTCCGCACCGTCAAAATAGTTTCTGAAGGGGGCGTGCTGCAGAACCACTCCCTTGATATTTCCTGATATAATAATTTCAGCCCCGCAAGGACCCATAGGATTTCTCATGCCGGACTGCCCTTCAATCACCATGATATCCGGTCTGGCCTCCTGTTCACATTTGACGATGGCGGCTTCCACCTCGCCGCTGATAAAATCGTTAATGGTGGTATCCAGGATGAACCCATAGGCATTTCCCTGGAGCCATCCGGTCTGCCCGGTGTAGATCATCTCGGCCGACATGCCTGTCTGACGGCAGGTATCCACAATCATGCGGGAAGTGGTTCGTTTTCCCAGGGCGCAATCGGTTCCCAGTACAGCCAACCGGGGAATCTTCATGTCAAATATGCGGCCTGACCAGAAATGCAGATGGTCATAGGGTTTATGCTTTCGAATATCGATGATTTTGACGCGATGTTTTTCTGCGGCATTTTTTAAGGAAATTATCTCTCCAAGCAGCATGTGCATGCCGTTAACGATGGAAATCCCCCGGCTGATGATGCGGTGGATCAGATCCTGCCACCGACTGTCCAGCCGGCCACCGCTCAGGGCCACCCCGATAATGGCAAAATCAGGCTTTTTACCATTGGCAGCCAGACAACTGCTCATATTTGAAAAAACAGGAATGTTCCGGCAGGTGCCGTCCAGTATGTCGCCGGCATCTCTGCCGGCATGGTTCTGATCGATCACCCCCTCAATAACGAAACGTTCGGTGCCGCGGATCAGGCCATGGGCGGTTTTGGCATCGGCGGTGTCCAGCAGGCCATTTGTCAGGATGACTGCCGACCCGGTTGTACGGAAAGGTTTCCGGATTCGGTTCGTTCCGCCAGGAATTGATTTGTTTTTATAGGTATTCATCCGGTGTATTCCACTCCCAATCCAGGTTTGCCAAGAGTTCTGAGCCATCCGTTTTCAAGTTTGAACCCGCCGGTTACGATATCCCGGGCCAGATCTAGGCTGCCGTCCAAATCCAGGTATAGAGTACCAGGCGCGGCCAGGGCCGCATGGAGTGCCCCGGAGATGCTGACGATGCTTTCATCCATGCACCCCCACATCAGATCGATGCCCGCATGGTGTGCCATACACGCAATTTCTAGTCCAGGTGCCACACCGCCGCATTTCATCAATTTGATGTTGAAAATGCCAAATGGTCTTGGAGGATGGAAAAGTTCCAGACAGGATTCAGGGGCCAGCAGGGTCTCATCCGCCGCCGACACGGTTCGAATCGGTTCAGGCATCTGCCGCATTGTTTGGATATCTCCTGCTTTGAGGGGCTGCTCGATGAATTCCACCAGGCCCAGGGTGTTGTTGTAAAATCTTTCGAGCGCGTCCTGATCATATCCCTGGTTGGCATCCACCCGTATACGGATGTCGGATGAGAACGTTTCATGCAGGCAACGGACCCTTTCTATGTCTTCTTCCACCGATTGCCCGATCTTGATTTTTAAAATGGAAAACCCGTTTGCCAGGTATTCCCGTGCTTCTTCCAGGGTCTCTTGAATGGGCTTGATACCAATGGTGATGGAGGTGGGCAGATGAGTGTGTACCCGGCCGAGGATATCCACCAGAGGCATGTCCATCCCCTTTGCAGCCAGGTCATGAAGGGCAATATCTGCAGCAGCCATGGCCGCGGGTGTGTCTCTGAGGATGGTTCGCAGTTCCAGGAGCATTGATCGGCAAAACCGGATATCCCTGTTTAGAAAAATCGATTCCAGATTATCTGCCAGTGCAGACTCTCCTGCCGGTATGGTCTCGCCCGTAACATCCTCTGCAGGGGATCCGGCCCCTATGCCGGTGAGTCCATTGTCTGCATCGAGGCGAACAAACAGATTTTCGACACAATCGATGGTGTCATAGGCAATGGTATAAGGCTGTGTCAGATCCAGGTTCTCTTTCCAGACAGTGATCTTTTTTATTTTCATGAAAAATCTCTTTTCATCAGGTTATTCAGGCAGCCATCCATTGATACGCGGGGGCAGTACGGTCCATTTCCTGCGTGTATTTGTCACCATAAAGGATTCCGCATGGCTGACACCTTCTAATTGGCTCATCTGCTCTTCATAAAATGTAAACATCCATTCAATTCCCTGGGTGACAATCACCTCTGCAAGAATATCGTAGCGGCCAGTCACCGCAACCGCCCAGTGCACATTTTCAAACTCCATAAGCTGATCAATCACCTGGCCCATTTTACCGTTTTCATCCACTCGGATGGCAACAATGGCGACCAAGGTGTCCTTGACTTTGAATGTGTCAATCATGCCGGCCACTTTGAGGATTCCTCTTTTGATGAGTGTGCCTAACCTGGTGTGGACGGTGGGGGCTGACACATTAAGTCGTTTCGCAATTTCCTTGGCCGGCATCCGGCCATCTTCGGATAGTAGGCTGATCAGCTGCCTGTCAATAATATCAATCTCTCTATTTTCCATATTGCCTTTATTTTATATAAAAAATATATATCGATAATTGAATTATATAAGAATTATTGAATGAAAATTTTATTTTTGTCAAGATTTTTTTAAGATTTTGTAAAACCTGGAAATGGGGGATTCGCAAAGATCGACAAAGAAGAATCGAAATCGGTTCGGTGGAAAACGGAAATAACTCGGTAATCAAGGAAAACGGTCTGTTTCAGTACGCAGTTCGGCGCCAATTCCTAAGGTGCGTTTTTTTGAAACGAAGGGGTCGATCGAAATGAGAAAGCTATCCGACTTTACGGTTTTTTCACAGGATAGTATGAAAGTGGATGAGGATAAAATTCTGGATACCCGCGTGGAATATACCATTGTGGGCGGGGATATCGCCTATGCTCGGAATCGGGAATAATATTCCAAGCTGACTCCCAGGCAAAAGCCGGTCTGAGGCATTTCAGCCTCAGACCGGGTAAAACGGTATGTATTATGTTTGATCCTTGCCTTTCGGATGATCGTTGAAAAAACGGAGCATCTCCTTCGAGGCGTCGGGTCCTTTCGGATCGGTATAGGAGCCGTGGGAACTCCCGCCCGACCACGCATGACCGGCGCCGTGCACCAGCCAATGTTCCGCCATGGGCCGGCCGCTCGTACAATGGTAGGTGGTGCGTGTAAACGTATGACCGTTCGGGATTCGGCCTTTCTCCACGGTTACGCGCGGAGTCCGGCCCTCCACGGGAGGTGCGCCCCGCCGGGCATGGGATGGCGCACATTGGGCGATCACCTGGATGCCATTGCGCGGATGCACTGTCGTATCCCGGTCCCCGTGGAATATAATGGCCGGAACGGGCGTTGTGTGCGGCCGCATGCCGGAGGCGCCTGGAATATGCCGAACGCCCGGGGAGTTTTCGCCGGAGTGCATCGCTTGGAATGCGGACGGGAGATCCCGGGCGGCTTTATAGGGAAGCCCGGAATGGACCCCTACCGCCGCGTAAAGATCGGGATAGGTCATCGCCATCGTCATCGCCATTGCGCCGCCGGCCGACAGCCCGGCCACATAGATTTTTTTCGGATTGACCCGATGGCTGTCCAGAATTTGGCGGGTAAGCCCGGCAATGATGGACGGTTCCCCGAGATCGCGCTCTTGGTCGGCCGTTTCGAACCAGTTCCAGCATGCCGAGTTGTTGGCGGCGGTGGATTGGGCCGGATAGACCACCAGGCACTGATGCGTTTCGGCCAGCAAATTCATGCGCGTCCCGGCGGCGAAATCGTCGGGATTTTGCGTACATCCATGAAGCATGACCACCAGGGGGAGCGGCTGACCTCGATAACTGCTGGGAACATAGAGTTTGTAGCTGCGTGTGCCCGCCTGATTGGTGTAGGTTCCGGAGGTAAAGCGACCGCCGTCCGGTACAATATCCGGGGTTCGGTCCGGAAAGGGCTCGGACCAGGGGGTCGGCCCGCGAAAAGCACGCAACTTTCTCCGCAATTGTTTTTGCAAGCCGGTGCCGAAAGGCGGCGGTGTTGCCGTGTGCGCATCGCTTGCGGCCGCAGGGCCGGCGTAGGTCTCGCTATGTTCGTGGTTTTCCGCACGGCCGGTAAAGGCATGCCGATGCGGCTCCGGTGCTCCCGTAGTTCTATCGATCACACGAAAGTGCGGCTCTATAACCGTCTTCGCTGCGCTGGGCGGGGCCTCGGTTGCGGGCTTCGCAGCCGAATCCAGCCCGCCTTTCAGCGTGCGTTGAATGAGATCAACCGCTTCATGCAGTTGCCCTGCACGCGTCAAGCGGGTCGCTTCGCGCATTCCCGCCGTCATATCAAAGTTTGTCATTAAATGTCTCCTGATTATAATTCAGATGATCCACGCCATACCGGTCAGTGGATTCGATCCGCCAAGGCGGTTTTGACCGCCGGACTGGCATGCAAGGCGCCCAGTACCACCAGGGAATCGATGGTGGCCCGGGCGAGTTCGGGGGATACATCCTCGGCAATGCTTGCCAGTCCCAGAACCTGGATCTGAAGTGTCTGTCCGGCCGTCTGCACCGCCTCAAGATCTCGGCGGCTGTAATGCTGCAGGCCGAGAACAAAGGTTTTTCGCGCCACCGTTTCCTTGACCACCTCCGAATGGGTCGCCAACTGGTTGCGAATCGCCGTTCGGATCAGGTCCGTGCGGTTGGAATAAAATCCTTCCCGCACCAGTAAATCGATCTGCCCCAGGTCCACAACGCCGAGATTGATGGTGATCTTTTCGGTGGTATCACCGGTTTTGGGTCGAAATTCTCTTGTGCTCATACCATCCTCCTATCATCCATGTGGATGGTAAATTAGGTTCTGTTTACCCCTTTGTCAAGTGTGAACCCTCACCCTGTGGAATCCACTAAAGGCAAACACTTCCTGGGTGGGTGCCTAAAGAACAGAGCTTCGTCGCTTTCTGGTGATTGCGTTTTTCTACCGTGCGCGCGATGTGAAGCCATGCGTAAAACAGATTCGTCACTCACCCGGAGGTTATGCGCTATCGGTACTCGTAAACATAAATGGTCCGCATGGTATCGGCGGTATATAGCTGGAACTGAAGTTTCATTTTTTTTCCCGCGCTGCCCCGGGGTGCCTTGGCGGTAAGGACCTCCTCGATGGTTCCGTAGCCCTGTTTTTTACCGAGGGTAAAATTGTACCGGCCGTCGGCGTTCTCAAGGTTCGTTCCATCGCGCAAGGCGCGGGCCGATCCCTTGAAGTCGAAGAAATCGAGGTCGATCTGAACAGCCTCGAGTGTAAGCCGTGTACCGATTGTCTCGCCGGGTTGAATTATTTTCGGCGGGGCCGTAAAGGATGCCCGGTAGGTGGCTGTTTCCCCGTTGCGCATTCCTTTGGCCTTGCTCGTCGGGCCGATGTAGGTTCGGGTCATCGTAAAATCGAGGGGTTTGTATTGTCCCGATAACCGGTATGTTTTGTACCGTGAAAATATAGGACAAATTCAGAGCATAACTCCAGTGTTCCCGTCGAAAC
>CAZNLT010000037.1:0-40395 GCA_964573705.1 uncultured Desulfobacterales bacterium | reverse complement strand
CCGGCGCCGGGTTCTGGATGTTCGGTTGTTTCGTGAGGGGGGGGCGAGCGGTGTCGGTTTGATCGGTTTCGGTTTGATCGGCGCCGGAGGGGTCGATCTCGTCGATTCTAAACGGAGCGGACTCTTTTCCGCCGGTTTTGAGCAGGGGCAAGGCCACCCAGACCGCTCCGGCCAGGATCAAAATCACTGCGGCGCCGATGGCCAAAAATTTGATGTTGAAACGGCCCTGTTTTTTTTCGCTCATTATCGTCTCCTATATTACGTTGTAGTCGAGAATCTCCAGCTTGGCGAGCGCCGCCGGAGCGCGGCGTCCACCCGAGGGTGCGGCTTTTTACGTATGGTTCCCGGGTCCGGGGCATGACCTCTTTTTCCTGAACGACAACAAATAAAAAATATAAATGAGAGCATGTTTTTTGTCAATAATTATATGTTTCTACCGCTTTCCTTTTTTGCGCCGACGGTACCTGTAAGATCGATGGCGGGGAAGCGGTTTTCTGCCCTGAAAGCTGCGGATTCATGCCTTGATTTCTGGAAAGGATAATAGGAGAATATGGCTGTAAAAAGCGCCGGCGAATGGCTCACCGCCCTGGTGGCCAACCCGAAAGGGGAAATCTTTGAACTCGATGGGTATGCAGCGGTGGGGATGGCAAACGGGGTCCGAACTCCGGTTCCGGTCCGCGACACCCGTCCCATGCCCTACGGCGGAGAGCTGATGTTTCTGCCTGAGCGGCGGCCGATCGTCTACCACATCGCATCGGGTACCATCGAAAGCCTCTGGGAAAATCCCCATGAACCCGGCGAACCGGTTTTTCCGGTGGCCGCTTTCAATTCCCCCGGATATGTTCAGGCCTATATCACCGGATACGAAGAGACCGCAGGGGTGAATTCCCTGCCGCTGTTTTCCTACGGGGCTGTGGGATGGCACCAGGGAACCTTTCGGTCGCCCCTGATTCGAGTGGATACCGAACCGCGGCAGGACCTGCGCCGAATGGCCCGGGAAAAAGTGGCGGCCGGGGTCGGCCGGATGCGGAAGCGGCTTCCGAAAAACCGATTGCGGGAGCATCTGGAGCGGTGCGCCCTGGAATACGGATGTCCGGCCGGAAAGAACTTTTTCCTGGGCCGGTACGAAGCCCCGCTGCCCACCTCCGGGGCCTGCAACGCCCGTTGCCTGGGCTGCTTATCGTTTCAGGAAGATGCCCGGATACCGTGCAGTCAGAACCGCATCGATTTTACGCCTTCTCCCGAAGAGATCGCCGAGGTCGGCCTGGTTCACATTCAACGGGTGAAACGGAGCGTGGTCAGTTTCGGGCAGGGATGCGAAGGGGACCCGCTTCTGGCCGCCGGGGTGATCGAGCCGGCCATTCGACGGATTCGAAAGAAGACCCCCCACGGCACCATCAACATGAACACCAACGGCAGCCTGCCGGATGTCCTGGCGAATCTGCTGAAGGCCGGGCTGGACAGCATCCGCATCAGCCTGAACAGCGTGCGGGAGGCCTGTTATGAAGCCTATTTTCGGCCCCGGGGCTACCGGTTTTCGGATGTCCTGCGGTCCATCGAAACGGCCCTGGACAAGGGCGTATTCGTCTCCGTCAACTACCTCAACTGCCCCGGTTTCACCGATACCCCCGAGGAGGTTGCCGCCTTTGTGGATTTCAGAAAGCGATACCCGATTCGAATGATCCAGTGGCGAAACCTCAACTTCGACCCGGTTCAATACTGGCAAACCATGGATGCGGCTGCGGAACACGGCGCCCCCCTGGGCATGAAGCAAGCCCTTCAATATATTCAAAACCGGTTTCCGGACCTTCAGTACGGCTATTTCAACCCGCCCCGGGAAAAATGGCCTCTCTCCACCCCGAACCGAAAGGCGCACCATGCAGTGGATTCAGGCCCGAGTGATCTTTGAGCATTTCGACCCGCGGCTGGCCGAGGAATTGATTTCCGACATCTTTTACGGAATGGCGCTGCAGGGGGTGGTGGTGGAAAGCCCCGACCCGGAACCATCCGATCCGAATTCGTATGGGGAGTGGTGGGATGAAACCCTTCGACGTCCGGACCGGCATGCGGTGATCGGGTATATTTCCCGGACCCCGGACGCCGATCGAAAGGTCGAAATGCTGGAATCCGAGCTGGCCCGGCTGAAAGCGGATCACGGAATCGAGGCCCGGCCGGTCTATGAAACGGTGGATGAGGAGGACTGGGCCGAGGCCTGGAAGGCGTATTTCCGACCCCTGAAGGTGGGAAAGCGGGTGGTGGTGAAGCCGACCTGGCACGAATATGTACCCGAGCCCGAAGACCTGGTGCTTGAGATCGATCCGGGGATGGCCTTCGGCGCCGGTACC
This sequence comes from uncultured Desulfobacterales bacterium, assembly GCA_964573705.1. Lineage (GTDB taxonomy): Bacteria > Desulfobacterota > Desulfobacteria > Desulfobacterales > Desulfococcaceae > JAABSQ01. The sequence goes on along the minus strand of CAZNLT010000037.1, from coordinate 38,050 downwards.
CATCCCACCACCGCGCTTTGTATTCAAATGCTGGAAACACATCTTGCTCCGGGGGCCTCGTTTCTGGATGTGGGCACCGGGTCCGGCATCCTGATGATCGCCGCCAAAAAACTGGGCGCGGGACCGGTTTTCGGGGTGGATACCGACCCGGTGGCGGTGACCGTGGCGGAAAAAAACCTGCGCCTCAATGGCATCAGCGATTTTGATCTCGCCGCCGGCAGCCTCTCCGGGGTTCAGGAGCGGTTCGATTTGGTGGCGGCCAATATCCTGTCCGAAGTCATTCTGGCCCTGCTTGCGGACATTCACCGGGTGCTCGTGCCGAAGGGCATCTTCATCGGCTCCGGCATCATTCAGGAGAACGGGGATGCGGTCATCGCCGGAATGAAAGACCTCGATTTCGACATTCTGGAGGTTCGGGAACAGGAAGGGTGGGTCGCCATCGTGGGTCGACGCGGCCCCTGAAAAATACGGGAACGGACCGGACCGGTGCAGCGGTTGCGCGGCAGCCTCGATCCGGCCCGGTTTTCTTGGACTTTCGTCTTATCCCTTGATGATCCGGGGCAGGATCATGTGGTGGTGGGGGCAGATCGATTTCGGGTTCTGATAGGACGACCCTGCAAATGCCTCCATATACTTGCGAAGGTCCGGGACGGGCACCAGTTCATCCACCAGCCCGTGTTTTGCGCAGAACAGAGGGCGGGATTTTTCATGGTATTCCCGGGCCAGCTGGTTCATATTGTCGATGATCGGCTCCAGGGGCTTGCCCGCGTCCTTCTGCTTGACCAGCCTGCGGGAATAGGTCGCCACGGCCGCGGTCTCCCCGTGCATCACATAGATCTCGGTAGCCGCCGTCCCCAGGGTGAAGGCGTTGTTGCGGTTGGCGGTGGGGCCGCCCATGACGTAGTGGGCCGCCGCCGTTCCCTTGCGAAGCACCACCAGCATCATCGGCAGGTCGGTGCTCTGGTTGGAGTAGATCAGGGACTGACCCAACCCCAGCAGCTCCGCCTTTTCCGCCGCATCCCCGACATCGATGCCGGTGGTGTCCTGAAACCAGATGATCGGGATCCGGTCCCGCCCGCAGAGGGTGACGAATTCATTCATTTTGATCATCCCCTGGCGGTAGAGCTTGCCCCCGAATCCGGGGTAATCGGCGTATTCGGGATAATCCTTGCCCAGATACCCCTGGCGGTTGCCGATGCAGGCCACTAGAAATCCGTCCACCTTGGCCAGGCCGGTATAGACCTCCGGTCCGTAGTCGGGACGGAACTCCATGTGTTCACTGCCGTCCACCAGGCGGGATAAGACCGCATCGAATTCATAGACCGTTTTGGGTTCCAGGGGGAGCAGCCGGTAGACATCCTCGGCCGGATAGGCCGGGGCCTTGGGCTCGGCCACCCGAAAGAACTCGGGATCATAGGCCGGAATCTTTTTCATGAAATCCTTGAGCCCGTCCAATACCCCTTCTTCGGTTTCAAAAACATACCGGAAAAACCCGGTTTCATCATGATGAATCTTGACCGATCCCGGGGGTTTGGCCTTGAACTGTTTGGCCTTTTCGATAAGCGTTTCGGCGGTCTCCAGATCGAAGTGACCCTTGGGGGCCATGCCGCTGACGATGCCGGCCCCGCCCACCGCGATGTTGCAGTTCCGGTGCGCAAACAAAATGGCGGGGCTGACCCCCTGATATCCTCCGCCGGCCGGATTGGTGCCGTAAATCCCGGCCAGCACCGGAATCCCCAGCTGTTCCAGTTCCGCGTGCCGATAAAAAGGGGTGCCGGCGCCCCGGCGGTTGGCATAGAATTTTTCCTGCTCGGGGAGTTTGGCGCCGCTGCAGTTGACCAGCCAGACCAGGGGGATGTTGAGGCGCTTGGCCAAGTCGGTGACCCGAAGAATGTTTTCGGACTGGCCCGGCAGCCAGGCCCCGGCCATCACCTTGTTGTCGAACCCGATGATCACCGCCCACCGGCCCGAGATTTTGCCGATCCCGTCGATGACATTGGTGGTCCCCTCTTCGTTTTCCGCCGGATTATACAGGGTATGGAGCGGACACCAGGTGCCGGGATCCACCAGGTATTCCAGCCGCTGCCAAACGGTGAGCTGCCCCCGGGCGTTGATCTTCTCGGCGGGAAATCCGGCGTTCTCCACCGCCTGAACCGCTTCGGCGATGTGGGCCTCTTCGGCCTTGAGCGCTTCCAGATTTTTTTCGGTTCGCTTGATTTCCCCTTTTTTGAGGGGGTTGCCGAATCCGGCCATTTCTTTAAAATAAGGATGCATGCGAAGCTCCTGTGGTTCTGAAATTCGATTCGAAATGCGATCGTTTCGATCGATCATTCAATCAAGGAATTCGAATTCGGTTATTCAATGACGGCGAGGATGTCGTCTTCGGCCACCTCATCGCCTACCTTGACATTGACCGATTGCACCGTACCGTCGCAGGGTACATAGACCGGGGTTTCCATTTTCATGGCCTCGACGATGAAGGCCTCGGCATCTTCCTCGACCTTGTCTCCGACTTTCAGAAGCGATTTGACGATTTTGCCCGCCAACGGGGCCAGAATCTCTTCGGACATGGTTTTCCTCCCTTGGTTATCTGAGTCTTGATCATTGAAACGGCCTTCGATCCGATGCGGTCTTGGATCGAAGGCCGGTTTATCCGAGCAGCGTCAGAAAAATGCCGGCGGCGATCACGGTGCCGATGACGCCGGCGACGTTGGGGCCCATGGCATACATGAGCAGATAGTTTTTCTTGTCGGCCTCGGCCCCCATCTTATGGACCACCCGGGCGGCCATGGGGACCGCCGATACCCCGGCGGCGCCCAGCAGCGGGTTGATCTTGTCTTTCAGAAACAGGTTCATGACCTTGGCCAGAAGCAGACCGGTGGCGGTGCTGATCATGAACGCGAACAGGCCGAGGCAGAAAATGAAGATCACCCGGGGCTGAAGAAAATTCTCCGCATTCATGGTGGCGCCCACCGGCAGCCCCAGAAAGATAGTGACGATGTTGAGCAGTTCGTTCTGGGCGGCATGAGTGAGCCGCTCCACCCCCTTGGCTTCGCGGAAAAGGTTCCCGATCATGAACATGGAGATGAGCGGGGCCGAAGCGGGCACCAGAAGAATAATGACCAGGGTGGAGACAATGGGAAACAGGAGTTTCTCCAGCGGTTTCACCTTGCGGGATTTTTTCATTCGAATGACCCGCTCCTCCTGAGTGGTCAAAAGCTTCATAATGGGCGGCTGAATAATCGGCACCAGGGCCATGTAAGAATAGGCGGCCACGGCGCAGCTTCCCAGCAGGTGGGGCGCCAGCTTGGTGGTCAGAAATATGGTGGTGGGGCCGTCGGCCCCGCCGATGATTCCGATGCTGGCGGATTCCTGAATACTGAATCCCATGAGATGGGCGAAAAAGAAGGTGAAATAGACGCCGGCCTGGGCGCCGGCGCCGAGAAAAATCAGCGAGGGGCGGGCCAGCAGCGGCCCGAAATCGGTCAGGGCGCCCAGTCCCAGAAAAATGAGCGGCGGAATAACCTCCCACTGAATTCCGAAATGGTAAAACTTCCACAGCAGTCCCGCGTCCGGTTTCATCAGATCCGCAAACGGCAGGTTGGCCAGCAGAATACCGAATCCGATGGGCAGCAGCAGCAGCGGCTCGTATTCTTTGGCGATCGCCAGATAAATGAGGGTGAAGCCGATGGCCCACATAATCAGCATGCCGGGGGTGAGGTGTAGAAAACCGGTGGTGGCGGTAAGCGAGAGCAGCTTTTCGATCATCTGGATCTCGGTCATGGGGATCTCAGTCCTTTTTCGGCGTTTCCATTTTCTCGGTCTTTTCGGCCAGGGAGTCGATGACCAGCGCGGTAAAACGCATGGAACCGTAAAGGACGGCCATGCTCAAAAAGACCCCCATAAGACCGGCCGTGAATACGAACAGTATCTGAGACACTGAATTCCTCCTTCGGAAGGGGAAGGTTGTTTTGTATAGTGAAACAGTGTTTTATATAAACACCATCTCTATCCCAGCCCGATCGGGATGTCAACCCCGGTTCCACACGTGATGATAACTATTCCGAAAGCAACTTCCTGCCCAAGATGCGCCAAGAACGCCATGATCGGCTGGTTCAGCAGGTCGTTGATTTTAAGATCCGATGGAGAATATCGTTGATTCACCGAAAACTGCCACCCTGAATAAGGAACCTGTACAAAGCTGAAGAAGGCCTTATTGAAGGGTATCCAGTGAGCGCCCCTGTTGAAAATGATTAAAATTCATTATTTCAAGCAGCTATTGCAATGTTCCGTTGTGCGAAACAATATTCTATTATTTTTTGTTGCAAAAACAGGCCGATATTGGTAATTGTTCAGTGTGAACGAGCGCTCATGTACGCGGTCTTCACCCAAAACACCCCTATGGAAAGGAGATCAAGAGGATGCGTAATTCTATGACAAGATCGGCTGTTTTCTGTGTGATTTGTTCGGTTTTCCTTTTATTTGCCGGTTTGGTTGCAGGCCCCTGTGAAGCCAAAACCGAATTCGTCTCCATCGGCACCGGCGGCACCGGCGGGGTCTATTATCCCTACGGGGGCGGCGTGGCCGAAATCTGGACCAAACACGTGGACGGGGTCAAGGCGGTGGCCGAGGTAACCGGCGCCTCGGTGGAAAACACCCGGCTCTGCCACAAGGGCGAAACCCTGTTCGGGGAAATCATGAGTGATGTGGCCTATCAGGCCTATCACGGTGTCGGAAAGTTCGACGGGCAGCCCCAGAAGATCAAAGGTATGTTCGTCATGTATCCCAATGTGTTTCACCTGGTCGCGCTGAAGGATGAAGGAATCGATAATGTGACCGGGGTCAAGGGCAAAAAGGTCTCCGTGGGGGCCCCGGCCAGCGGAACCGAATTCATGGCCCAGCTGGTCCTTGAAGAGGCCCTGAATGTGCCCTATTCCTCCTTTAACGTATTCCGCCTCTCCTTTACCGAATCGGCCAATGCCCTGAAAGACGGCGCCATCGATGTCGGTATCTGGGCGGTGGCGCCCCCCACCTCTTCGATTATGGACCTGGCCACCACCCATGATGTGGAAGTGGTTCCGTTTACTCAGGAGCAGATTCAGAAGGTGACCGAAAAATTCCCCTACTATTCCGCCTATTCCCTGCCGGCCGATACCTACCGGGGGCAAGGAAAGGAGGTGCTGACTCCGTCGGTCTGGAACACCTTCATCTGCAACGCCGATATCGACGAAGATCTGGTCTATAAGCTGACCAAGGCGGTATTCGAACACCAGGACGACCTGATCAAAATTCATCCCTTTGCCAAAAACACCACCCCGGAAAACGCGATTCAACATTCGGTGATTCCGCTTCATCCGGGGGCGATCAAATACCTCAAGGAAAAGGGCCTGACCATTCCGGATAAGCTGATCGCCGAATAATCGCCCCTTTGACAGGGGCTTGGGCCATGATCACCGTTTTCGGCCACCCCGGGTCGGCCCGGCAAGAACTCGCTTTCGCCCAAACAGTTTCCCGGCCCGGGAAAATATCCTGGGGTGGCCGCAATCATTTTGGCTTGGCCGAAACGATGATCAAAGCCGGGATTTGTTGGCGGGGGGAAATCTGCCCCGCCATTGCCGTTTCCCTTCGAACCGATAGCGGAGCCGTTTCTCATCCATGAAGTGTATCGCAGCAACCGCCCTTCTGGTCGGATGGACGCTTTTCATTTCCGCAATCCCCGCCCTTGCCGAGCCCTGCCCTCGCCTAATTTTCCATGATCTGGAGACCGGTACTCGCCTTTTAGAAATACCTGTTCGATATTCTCGACCTTTTACCATTCGGTATATCCATTCCGTGGACCTATCCCCGGTCTATGAGGTTTTTCAGGCGGACCGCGAACGGGGGATCGTGCTGACCGACACCTATTTTCGAATGTTCGGGGCGGGGATGGGCCATTGGGAAGGCCACGGAACTGTAACGAAGGCGGGAAAATGGACCCGAATCACCGGAATCGATTATCCGCTGGGACGATTTGTACTGCGGGTCGGCCAACCGGGCGTGGATCACACCCTGCTGATCGGGTATCGGGAATTCAATCTCTCCGAAACCGCCGCCGGCCGTCGGGTGGCGGTTTATCTGGAAAAGGGGCGGGTCCCCTGCCCCCTTCCTTGATGTGAGCTCAAGATAAAGGATTGTTATGGCAGCAGCAGAAAAAGCGACCAAAACAGAGTCCCCCAAAGCGGAAACCAAAGGATTTCGCCGCCGATATCGCGGACGGGCCGCCCTCTGCATTACGGTGGTGGCCGTGGGGCTCTCCCTGTTTCAGCTTTACACCGCAGGGATTTCACCGCTGACCGCCATTTTTCAGAGATCCATTCACCTGGTCCTGATCATGGTTCTGGCTTTCGCCCTGATTCCGCCGGTGCGCCGGGCCTCGGTCACCCGGTTCGATTTTTTTCTGGCTTTGGATCTGATTCTGATTGCGGCCGCCTTCATTGTCGGCGGCTATATCTGGATCGAATTCGACGACATCATTCAGCGCCAGGGCCTCTGGACCCAGACCGACGTGGTGATGGGGTGTATCACCATCGGCCTGGTTCTGGAGGCCACCCGGAGGGCCATCGGGCTGTTCATGTCCCTGATCGGGGTGGCCTTTCTGCTGTTCTCCTATTTCGGCCCCTACATGCCGGAGATGCTGGCCCACAAGGGCTACAGCGTGGAACGGATCACCACCACCCTGTATCTGACGACCGAGGGCATCTGGGGGCTGCCCACCGGGGTGGCGGCCACCTTCGTTTTTATCTTTATCCTCTTCGGCTCATTCCTGGAGCGGACCGGCGGCGGCGATTTTTTCATCGACCTGGCCTACAGCATTACCGGCCGGATGGTGGGGGGGCCGGCCAAGACCTCGGTGGTGGCCAGCGGGTTCATGGGGTCGGTTTCCGGTTCGGCCGTGGCCAATGTGGTCACCACCGGGGCGTTTACCATTCCCATGATGAAGCGGGTGGGCTACCGCCGGCATGTGGCCGGGGCGGTGGAGGCGGCGGCCTCCACCGGCGGGCAGATCATGCCCCCGATCATGGGGGCCGGGGCGTTTCTGATGGCGGAATTCACCAATACCTCCTATTTGACCATCGTCAAAATCGCCATTGTACCGGCCATTCTCTATTACATGACGGTCCTTTTTTTCGTCCACTTCGAAGCCCGTAAAGAGGGGCTTCAACCCCTGCCCGGAGACCAGCTTCCCAAACTCTGGCCCACCCTGAAGAGCGGACTCCATTTCCTGATACCGGTGTCCATTCTGATCTATGTACTCATCCAAAACTACAGCCCCATGATGGCCGGGTTTATCGCCGTGGTGGCCACGGTGGTCACCGCCATGTTCCGAAAAGCCACCCGTCTCGGTTTCAAGGATTTCATCGACGGTCTGGAGGCCGGGGCCAAAAACGCCATCATGGTGTCGGTGGCCTGCGGGTGTGCGGGCATTATCGTGGGGTGCGTAAGTCTCACCGGGCTGGGGCTTAAGTTTTCGAGCCTGGTGGTGTCCCTGTCCGCCGGAAGCCCGTTTCTGGCGATCCTGCTCATCGGGTTGGCCTCTCTGGTGCTGGGCATGGGGCTGCCGGTGACCGCCTCCTATATCGTCCTGGTGATTCTGGCGGGGCCGGCTCTCATGGACCTGGGGCTGCCCATCCTGGTGGCCCATATGGTGGTCTTCTGGTACAGCCAGGACGCCAACGTCACCCCGCCGGTTTCCCTGGCCTCTTTTGCCGGGGCCGGGATCGCCGGGGCTTCTCCCATGAGGACCGCCTTCACCTCCTGGAAGATCGCCAAGGGGCTTTATATCATTCCCATCGTGATGGCGTACCGGCCGCTCCTGGGCAACGGCCCCACCGGCGAGGTGGTCCTGACGGTCGTACTGACGGCCATTGGGCTGATCGCCTTTGCCAGTGCCTTGGAAGGGTTTCTGCTTCGGCGGCTGCATCCGCTGGAATGGGCCCTGATGTATGCCGCGGGTCTGGCCCTGTTCTGGCCCATCTACTGGCTCAGTCTGGTGGGCGCGGCGATTTTTCTGATCATCTGGGGTGTTCAACTCGTCGAGATCCGCCGCTTGAAAGTCAAGGCGAAACAGGCGCGGCGCTCCGGGGGCTCATTGGTTTCGAATGGAAAGGGGTAAGGCCATGACGCTGCCCAAAGGGGCGGATATTCTGATTGCGGGAGCCGGGATCGTGGGCGTGACTCTGGCCCGGGAACTGATCCGTCGCGGGGCCGAGGGGATTGTTCTGTTGGAAAAAGAACCGGTCCAGGGATGCCACGCCTCAGGCCGAAACAGCGGGGTGCTCCACGCCGGAATCTACTACGCCGCCGACAGCCTCAAGGCCAAATCCTGCGTCAAAGGCAATCGCCTGATGCGCGACTACTGCCTGGAGAAGGGGCTGGATATCCTGGAGACCGGAAAGGCGGTGGTGGCCCGGAGCGAATCCGAGCTGCCGGTGCTGGAAACCCTTTATCGACGCGCCGTGGCCAACGGCGCCCAGGTGGAGATGATCGACACCCATCAATTGGCCGAGATCGAACCCAACGCACGAACCGTGGAGAAGGCGCTTTTTTCCCACTACACCGCCATGGTGGACCCGAAAGCGGTGCTGCATCGGTTGTCCCAAGACCTCGTTGCCTCGGGAAAGGTCCAACTGGTGACCGATTGCGGCTTTCTCGGGCTCGATGGATCCAAAACCGCTGTCACCTTTCAGGGAAACATTCGATTCGATCGGTTCATCAATGCAGCCGGCGCCCATTGCGACCGAGTGGCCCGGGCCTTTGGTGTGGGGCGGCGATACCGAATGGTCCCCTTCAAGGGAATCTACTGGAAACTCAAAAAAGGCCTGCCGTACACCGTCAACGGCAACATCTATCCGGTTCCCGATATTCGCAACCCGTTTCTGGGGGTCCACTTCACCCGAAATGTCCACGGGGACGTCTATCTCGGTCCCACCGCCATTCCGGCCTTCGGGCGGGAAAATTACGGCCTGCTCTCCGGCATCGATCGGGAAGGGCTGCCCATCGCCCTCACCGATGCGGTCCTGTTTGCGGCCAACCCCAAATTCCGGGAAGTGGCCCTGACCGAGCCCCGGAAATACCTGAAGCCGTTTTTCTACCGGGATGCCCAAAAACTGGTGAAACGCCTTGAGGTCGGCGACCTGGAACCGACCCCCAAATCGGGCATTCGGGCCCAGCTGGTGGACTGGACCACCAAAGAGCTGGTCATGGACTTCATGGTCACCGCCGACGGCGACGCCCTTCACGTGCTGAACCCAATTTCCCCGGCCTTCACCAGTTCCATGTATCTGGCCAAATCGATTCTGGACGGGAATCCGTTTGGGTTTTAAATATTCGACCGGATGGTCTTCCCTTTAAATTGGTCCAAAATGGAGATTTTTTTGAGGTATCATCTATGAAAGGACAAGAAAAAATCATTTTGGAATTAAGTGATTTTGAAATCTCCTATGAACCAATAGAGACTGAATTTTCCAAACAGATCCCCGACCATCTATCAGAAGAAGTCGGTGTATTGAACGAATTGCTAACCACCGCTCCCCAAACCGCCCTAAAAAAAATTGAAAAAGTGCTTCGAGCCTACCCGGATCTCGCCATAGTTAGAAATTACCAGGTAAATGCATATCTCAGGCTCGGAGAGAAAGAGAAGGCGGCCCGACTGGCTGAGGAAAACTATGAGAAGTTTCCGGAGTATTTATTTTCCAGGATCAATTATGCAATGATGTTTTTGGAAAAAGGAGAAACGAATCGGATTCCGGCCATTTTTGACTACCAGTTTGATCTGACACGTATTTACCCGAAAAGAAGAATATTCCATATCAGTGAATATCTGTCTTTTATGGGTGTAATCAGCCTCTACCATTCACAGCTTGGAGAAAACCGAATCGCAAAGCGGTATTATAAGATCATGAAAAAAGCGGACCCAACCCATCCGCTTACTCGGAGAGTAAAACGGTTTATTTCTCCATTTACCAGGTTTCTGATGAAGTATTTTGTGGGAAGATGAATCAGAGGAAGTTCAATCAGCAGATCCAATCCATTCTACAGTTTTTCTTCACCATATGGCTTACGGCGCTGCTTCTGTCTGCCTGCGACAAACCCAAGCCGGTGTTTGAATGCACCGACCGCATCGGGTGCGTGGAAATCGGACCCGGGGAGCCGATCCATATCGGGGTGTTGCAGGCCCTTTCCGGGGATGTGGCGCCTCTGGGCAAAGAGCAGATTCGAGGGTTCGAGCTGGCTTTGGATGCGAGGAACGGCGCCCTTCTGGGGCATCCGGTGGCGTTTCAGGTGGAGGATACCGGCTGCACCGCCGAAGGCGGCGCCAATGCGGCCCTAAAAATTATCGCCGATCCGCAGATGACGGCTATTCTCGGAACCACCTGCTCCGGGGCCGCCGGCGCCGCCTCCAAGGCCATGTCCGATGCCGGGTTGACCATGATCTCCGGCAACAACAGCGCTCCGTTTCTGACCACCATAGCCGGGAAACCGGCTTCACACTGGCAGCCGGGGTATTTTCGAACCGCAACCAACGAGGAGTCCGCCGGAAAAGCCGCGGCCATCTTTGCGTATCAACGGCTCGGGGTCCGCAAAGCGGCGACCATCCATGACGGGGATATCTATACCCGGGGATTGACCGAAGGATTTGAAAATGCCTTTCAGGAAATAGGAGGCGAGATCGTGCTGTCCGCCGCCGTCAATAAAGGAGATACCGAAATGCAGCCGGTATTGACGGCGGTGCTGAATGCCGGGGCCGGGCTTCTGTTTTTCCCCCTGTTTCAACCGGAGGGCAACCACCTTCTGTTCAGGGCCCGGGCAACTCCCGGATTGGGCGATCTTTTTCTGATGAGCGACGGCGCACTGATTGAAAACTCCTTTATCGAGTCGGTGGGGGAGGCGGGGATCGGCATGTATTTCGTCGGCCCGGCCCCGCCTGAAGGGGCTGCTGCGGATTCGCTCACCATGGCCTATATCGCCAAATTCGGCGCCCGTCCCGGTGCGAGGTATTTTCAAAACGCCTATGATGCCGCCGATCTGCTGATGACGGCCATTGAAGCGGTCGCCGTTCCGGAGCCGGACGGACGGCTTCATATCGGCCGCAAGGCGCTTCGGGACCGGCTCTATTCGGCGGATGACTTCAAGGGGGTGACCGGCGTGCTCGACTGTGATCGGTTCGGAGACTGCGCCAAGCCGGTCTTTACTGTGCTGCGGCTGGATGACCCGGCGGCCGGTCTGGACGGGTTGGTCTCCAATATCATGTTCACTCACGCAGCCGTGGAGTGAATGAGCGAATACCGGCCACCGCCGACCGGATCACTTGGCCATGATCACCATTTCGGCCGCCTGTCTATTCTCCGGGCTTGGCTGAAACGATGATCAAAGCCGATTATCTTCCTCCGAGGAGAGGGCGTTGAGGCTTCGAAAACGGTTGTCCGAATCCATGAAGAACCTGTCTATCACCACCCGTTTCGGTGTGGGGATCAGTCTGCTGGTGCTTCTCATCCTGGCGGTGGCCGTCACCGGGTATGTCTCCATTCAATTCGTCCGAAAAGCGGAAGAAACGATTCAGACATCCAGAGAAATTCAGCGGATGGTGCTGGAGATGGACCGGGGAATGGAAAAGGCCCGCCGGCTGCACGGGGATTTTTTCCTGCAATATCCGGAAATCGGCCTGGGCCGCGCCCATGAGCAGTACGCTCAGCCCTCGGTGAGGCAGATCGCCCGGGTGATTGCGGTGAGTCATGCACTGAAGGACCTGATCCGGCGATCCGAGGTGGCCCGGGGGTTGCGGGGCCGCCATGCGGATCTGAACCTTTAACTGTCTTCGGCCAAACGCTTTGCCGATACCTCCATCCAGTCGGTGGAGCTGGTCACGGAACTGGCGGTGCCGGAGCGGGGCCTGGAAGCGACGATGGAGCAGCACCTTCAGGCCATGCGGGTGGAGATCGGGAACAACCCTTCCTTGGGGCGTTTCTTCCAGGAGATGAAATCCTTCGCCCGGGACTACCGGATCACCCGAAAGCGGTTCTTGATGCAGTCCGCCTTCAATGCGGCATTCCGTTTGCAAACCGCGGTTGAAAATGTTCCGAATCTGCTTCCGGATCAGCGGGATCGGCTGATTGTCCTGCTGGACCGGTGGAAATCGGTGAGCGAAAAAATACTGGAGGTGGATGTCGCCATCAAATCCAAATTCCATGATTTCGCCCTTCAGGCCGAAGCCGTGGAACCGATCTCCGCCGCGTTGATCTCCCTGGCCGGGGAGGCGGTCGACCAGGCCCGGGCCGATATTCAACAGACGATGGCCGCCGCTCTGCTCATTACCGCCGGGGTCACCCTGGTGGGCCTTTTTCTGGCGGTACTCATTGCCGCCGTCCTCAACCGCTCCATCACCCGCCGGGTGGTTCGACTGACCCGGTCCGCCGAGGCGTTCCGGGCGGGGAATCTCGACATCCAGGTGGGAGAAGAAGGAAACGATGAACTGGGCCTGCTGGCCCGCACCTTCAATATCATGGCCGGACGGCTACGGGAACTGGTGGACCGGCTGGAACAAAAGGTACAGCAGCGCACCGCCGAACTGGCCCAAAGCGAACGCAGGTTCCGAGAACTCTTTGAACACTCCAGCAGCGGGGTCGCGGTCTATGAAGCGGTGGAGGACGGGGCGGATTTCATGATTCGGGATATCAACCGGGCCGTGGAGCACATCGAGGGGGTGGTTCGGGCAGAGGTCCTCGGGAAAAAAGTGGCCGAAGTCTTTCCCGGCGTTCATGAGTTCGGGCTTCTGGCCCTCTTTCAGGAGGTATGGCGAACCGGCCGGACCCGCCGACATCCCTTGCGGTTCTATTCGGACGATCGGCGGTGCGGCTGGCGCCAGGGGGCGGTTTATAAACTGCCTTCCGGAGAGATCGTCGCCGTCTATGATGATTTGACCGCCCAGAAGCAGGCGGAGATGGAAAAAACCGCCATGGAAACCAGGCTTCAGCGGGCCCAGAAGATGGAGGCGATCGGTCTGCTGGCGGGCGGAGTAGCCCATGATCTCAACAACATTCTGGCGGGAATCGTGAGCTACCCCGAGCTGCTTCTGATGCAGCTCCCCGACGACAGCCCGCTTCGCAAACCCATCGAAGCCATTCAGGAATCGGGCCAGCGGGCTGCGGCGGTGGTGGCGGACCTTCTTACGGTGGCCCGCGGGGCGGCCAGCGTCAAGGTTCCCGCCGATCTCAACGCCCTGGTCCGGGAGCATCTCGACTCGCCCGAACACAAAAAATTCCATTCTTTGCATGAAACCGTCGTATGCACCACCGACCTCGATCCCCAGCTCCCCCATATCCGCTGTTCACCGGTTCATATCAAAAAATGCATCATGAACCTGGTGGGCAACGCCATGGAAGCGGTGGATGGCGAGGGCCGCATCGCTGTATCCACCGAATGCCGTCGAATGGATGAACAGGCCGGCCGGGCGGTCGACCTGGCGCCGGGGGAGTATGCGGTGCTGCGGATCGCCGACAACGGAAGCGGAATTTCAGAAACCGACCTGGCCCATATTTTCGAGCCGTTCTATACCAGGAAGGTGATGGGTCAAAGCGGCACCGGCCTGGGACTGGCGGTGGTCTGGAACAGCATGCAGGACCACGGCGGCGCGGTTCATGTGGAAAGCGACGTCCGGGGCAGCGTCTTCGAACTCTTCTTTCCGGTGACCGAGGAGCCCCTCGAATGTATGGTCCGGCCGTCGGGCATCGAACACCTGAAGGGGCGCGGGGAAACGATTCTGGTGGTGGATGACGAGCCCCAGCAGCTGGATATCGCGGACCGCATTCTGCGGGTGCTCGGGTATCGGCCGGTCTGCGTCGGGTCCGGGGAAGAAGCGATCGGCTATGTCGAGAAGGCATCGGCGGACCTGATTCTGTTGGACATGATCATGTCTCCCGGCATCAGCGGCCGCGAAACCTACGAGCGCATCCTTGACATTCATCCCGGCCAGAAAGCGGTCATCGTCAGCGGATTTTCAGAAACCGAGGATGTGGAAAAGACCCGGGACCTGGGGGCCTTGGGATTCATTAAGAAACCCTACTCCATGGCCCGGCTCGGCGCCGTCGTTCAGCAGGCGCTGCACGGGGCTGAATCGACCTGTGCGGGAGATTTCAGCTTCCACCGATCCGATATCCCCGAGGACACAATATGAATCTGAACAAAATACTGGAGCGGCATCGCCTGGTTCTGGCCGAGGCCGCCATTATTGAAGCCCTGCGGCGAGCCGGAGATGTGAAACTCCACCCCCGGCTGGAAAATTCCCTCCTGATCTATGAGGACCTCGACCGGCGCCGGTTGTCGGACCTGTATCAGGGCTATATCGATATCGCCCTTGACGCCGGGGCGCCCATTCTGCTGTGCTCCCCCACCTGGCGGGCCAACCGGGAGCGGCTGACGGAGGCCGGGGTGGAGGCCGACGTCAACGGCGATGCGATGCGGTTTTTGAAGCGGCTTCGAGACGAATTGGGGGATCGGGGCCGAAAGGTTGTCATCGGCGGACTGGTCGGATGCAAAAACGACAGCTATTCACCCGCCGAAAGCCTGCCCATGGATGCGGCTCATACCTTTCATGCCTGGCAGATCGAAAAACTGGCGACGGCCGGGCCCGATTATCTGTTGGCCGCGACACTGTCCGCGGTGGATGAAGCCCTCGGGATCGCCCGGGCCATGGCGGAAACGGGGTTGCCGTACCTGATCAGCTTCGTCATCGACCGGGAAGGCAGGATTCTCGACGGCAGCACCCTTGAAAAGGGGTTCGGCCGAATCGACGATCACTGCGGCCGGCCGCCCGCAGGCTATATGGTCAACTGCTCTTATCCCTCCTTTCTTCAGGCCCATCGGCAGCCGAAATCGGTGTTAGACCGCTTGATCGGGTTTCAGGGCAATGCCTCCGCCCTCGACCATTCGGATCTGGACGGCTCCGGTACTCTTCAGGCCGAAACCATTTCGGATTGGGGGGAACGCATGATCGCACTGAATCGCCGATACGGTGTTCGGATTTTGGGGGGATGCTGCGGCACAACGGGACAGCACCTGGAGTATATCGTGCACCATCTGAAATAACGCCTCAGATGCCGTTCGGAAGCAACCTTCCGGCCGCCTTTCCGGGTTGGTTTCTGCGCACTGAAAGCGCTTCGCCAACTGGTTTGTGGAACCTCTATGAAAAATAATGTCAGACCGACTTATGAAGAACCGAAGCGGCGACTCGAAGCCGCCGAAGATGGGATCGAAGCGCTTCAGGGGCAGCAGGTGGATGCGGTCATGAAACCCCGGAGGAGGAGACCGCCCATTCAGAAAATCCGGTCCTTGCCGATGAACCGAGGTCATAAAGCCGAGCCGCCGCCGATTCCTTCGATCCGGACGGTCTTTTTCAGAATTATGAAGCCCCGCTGGAAAACCGCGGCCGGTTTGAAATCCCTGATATTTTTCTGCCTGGTTTTGCAGACCGGCACCGGGTTCGGCTTTCGGCCCGGCGAACCGGCGGGCTTCAGCAGCCGACTGGTTCAGGCGGCCCTGGAAAGAACCGCTCATGCGGTAACCTATGACGGCAGCTATCGACCCATCGATTACCCGGGCGGGGATGTCCCCGACCACATCGGGGTCTGCACCGATCTGGTGATCCGGGCCTACCGCCGTCTCGGCATCGATTTGCAAAAGGACCTTCATGAGGATATGCGGCGCCATTTTCAGGTCTACCCTCGAATCTGGGGGCTCTCCCGGCCCGATCCCAATATCGACCACCGGCGGGTGCCCAATCTGCAGCGTTTTTTCGAAAGAAAAGGCCGGGTCCTGAAGGCGTCGGGCGATGCAGGCGATTATGCGGCCGGGGACTTGGTCACCTGGATGCTGCCGGGCAATCTTCCCCACATCGGCATCGTCATTCAGCGGCGAAGCGACGAAGGCGATCGCCCCCTGATCGTACACAATATCGGCCGAGGGCCGGAAGCGGAGGACGCCCTGTTTCGGTATCCGATCACCGGCCATTACCGCTATTACGGGCGCCTCGAGTAGGCGATTTCTTTTCCCCCATGTTTTTTCCCTTCGGGTGGTAATGCTCCAGCACCACATTCACCTCCGAGCCCACCAGAAACACCAGCCCGATGATGTAGAGCCAGAGCATCAGGACGATGACCGCGCCGATGCTGCCGTAGGTGGCGTTGTAGCGAAGACCACCAGGGCGAAGGCGCTGATGATCAGAATCAGGACGATGAAGGTCAGCAGCAGGGCGATGCCTCTGGCTTTGAGAAGGGGGCGGCCTTCATCACGCGGGCTCCTTTTTTTCTCCGATATTTTTTCCCTCGGGATGGTAATGTTCGAGCAAAACATTGATTTCCGAACCCACCAGAATGGCCAGTCCCATGATATAGAGCCAGAGCATCAGAATGATCACCGCTCCGATGCTGCCGTAAGTGGCGCTGAGCCCGGGGAACAGGCTCAGGTAGAATCGAAACCCGAGAGAGGTCAGAATCAGCACGAAGACCCCGAGAACGCTGCCGGGGGTGATGAACTGAAACCGCTGTTCCACGTCCGGACCGAAATAATAGAGGACCGAAAACCCCATCAGCAGGGAACAGACGATGACGATCCAGCGGAACAGGGTGAAAAAGAGGTGAAGCCCCATGCTGCTGCCGACCACGGTGATCATCGATTTTTGAATGGCGCCGCCGAAGACCATGAGGGCGAAGGCGGTGGCCACCAGAAACAGAACGGCCAGAGAGAGCAGCAGGGCGGTGCCGCGCACCCTGAGGAAGGATCTTGCCTCCTTGACGCGATAGGTGATGTTGAGCTGCTGCATGATGGCGTAGATGCCGGCCATGGTGGACCAGACGGTGAAAAGGATGCCGAAGGAAAACAGGCCGTGGCGTTTTTCCGAGGTCACCGTTTCCACCATTCCCGTAAACAGGTAGGCCGACTGCTCCGGAAGGATGCGGTGCAGAAGGTCCATAATGATCCCCTCCATATTGGGAACATGGAGGTAGGGCAGCAGGGTGAGCAGGAAAATGGCGGCCGGAAAAACGGCCAGCATCCAGAAATAGGCCAGAGCGGCGGCGCCGTTGTAAACATTGTCGTCCTGAATCTCCGAGCGAATGTCTCTGGAGAAGTCTTTGAAAGTGACGTCCTTCGGAAACTTTTTCCATGACACCGTTTGCATGGTCATCCTCCTGTCCGAATACCGGTGAGGTTTGCCTTTACCGGTTTGGTTTCTTGCAAAAAATCGAAGAGGGCGATACTCAGAATGGCATGGAAACCGGAAAGAATCATTCAGGTAAAACCCGTATTTTTGAAGGCGAAAACCTGTAATCTATTCTCTGAATGTGAAGGGCCCGGCTGTACAATCCATGGAAAACCCTCGAAAATATGGTGATCCTCCTTATCCGGTGGCGGTGATCCACGGCGGCCCCGGAGCCGCCGGTGAAATGAAACCGGTGGCCCTGGCGCTGACCTCGGCCTGCGGGGTGCTGGAACCGCTTCAGACCGAATCTTCTCTGGACGGTCAGGTTCGGGAATTGAAGGAAATCCTTCATGAACACGGCACGGTTCCCGCCGTTCTCATCGGCTTTTCCTGGGGCGCATGGCTCAGTTTCATTCTGGCCGCCCGGCATCCGGACACGGTGAAAAAGCTGATTCTGGTGGGCAGCGGCGGCTTCGAGCCGGAATCCGGCCGGCGCACCCTGAACACGCGGCTCAACCGCCTCAGTCCGGCGGAGCGTGCGGAAATGGACCGGCTGGTAGACCGCTTTGAGAATCCGGATCCGACAATTCGACAGAATGCTTTCCGGAAACTGGGGGAATTGTTCGCCGGGGTCGACGCCTGCGACCCGCTGCCCAAGGAAGCGGAACACGAAGAAATCGTCTATCGGGTCGACATCCATCAAGCACTCTGGAAAGCGGCCGATGATCTTAGAAAGCGCGGCGAACTGCTGGAAATGGGAAAACGCATCCGCTGCCCGGTAATCGCCCTCCACGGCGATTACGACCCTCATCCGGCCAAGGATGTGGAAAGACCGCTGTCCGCCGTTCTGCCTGATTTCCGTTTTATTCTCCTCGGAAAATGCGGTCATGTCCCCTGGGTGGAAAGACATGCCCGCCGGCCCTTCTTGGATATCCTGAAAAAGCAAATCCGCTCCTGACCCTGCATACCGCCGCCCGTATCGGAAGGAACGATTATCCGGCACCTGTTGCCTCTCCGAAAATATACGGTGCGAAGCCGAGGGCGAATACCGGATCAACCGTATAGCCTCTTTCTTCTGCATCCCTTATCGTTCTTTTCATTTATCCCGTTCGGCACATCAGAACAGCGGATGAACCGATATCCGTTTCCGGCATCCCGTTTCGGATGAAAACGGGCGCCGGCCATGAGGAGAAAGAATAGATATGTTTTTTAAAAGCTGGGACAATCTGATGCATGTGGCGGTGATGGGTGCTTTGGTCTATATCGGGCTGGTGATCTTTTTGCGGTTTTCCGGCAAGCGTACGCTTTCCAGCATGAACGCCTTTGACTTTATCGTGACGGTAGCCTTCGGTTCGACACTGGCATCCACCATTCTCCCTTCCACGGTGACCCTGGCCGACGGGCTTCTGGCCCTGGGAATGTTGATTATTCTTCAGCTCATCGTGGCCTGGATCGAAATCCGCTCTTCCTTGTTTCACAACATTGTCACCAGCCATCCGGCGATCATCTTCTTTCGGGGCGAGTTCGTGGAAGACGTCATGCGGCGGGAACGGGTGGAGCACGGGGAGATTCTGGCGATCATCCGTCGAAACGGCATTCTCGATCTGGATGCGGTGGAGGCGGTGGTTCTGGAAACCGACGGTTCCTTCAGTGTGCTGGCTCAGTCCGAAAAGCCGATCTCCCGGTCCAGCCTACGAAATCTGAAACAGCCGGACACCCGGTAATCCCCATTCACCGCGGCAACCAGACAAGGTGAAGCCTTCCGGTATCTTCTATGGTTTTGGCCTCAATCATTGTTTCGGACAAATCCTGAATGGTAGGCAGGCTGCCCCAGGATATTTTCCCCGGCCGGGAAGCTGTTTGAGCGACAGCGAGTTCTTCCTGGGCTGGGAAAATATCCTGGAGTGGCCGAAACGGCGATCATGGCTGAGGTTTTTCATCCGATCCGGGCGTGGATTCGTCACGGTTCGGAATGTGGAACGTTATAAAACGGTTGACATTTTCTGCTGTGGAAAACTATTCTCGAAGCCTATTCTTATCGGCTTCGGGAAAATAAAATGAGCAACACAGGGCGTATCTTCGCCGTCATCACCGGCGACATCATCCGGTCCAGGGAACTCGATACCGAGGCGCGCAAACGGTTGCAGCGGGTGCTGACCTCGGACATATCGGCCCGCCTGCGGGAGGCCTTTCCCGAGGCCCTGGTGATGGATATGGATGTGTTTCGGGGCGACAGTTGGCAGTTGCTGATTCGGGCCCCCCATCTGGCGCTGCGGATCGCCTTTTTCTGCCGGGCCTATATCAAAGCGGCCCTGGCGGAAAAGCAGATCGATTCCCGCATGGGCATCGGTTTGGGAACGGTGGCGGTGATGCCCCGGAAACGGGTGTCCGACGGGGACGGGGACGCCTTTCGGCATTCGGGAAACGCCCTGGATGAAATGAGCAGGTCTCGGCATCTGGCTCTGGCCGGTTCCGGTTCCCGGCATCTTCGATGCCTGGATGTGCTGACCCACCTGGGAGACGCCGTTTCCGGACGATGGACCGACCGGCAGGCGATCGCCGTGTTGGGCGCCTTGCAGGATTTGCCTCAGGAAGAGATTCGTGGTCTCTACCTGTGGGGGCGCGGAAAGAAGAATCCGCTCTCTCAGCAGGCGGTCGCCAAGCATCTGAAATCGGCCCAATGGGAAGCGATTCAGTCGGGTCTGGCCTTTTTTGAAGATGCCCTCCTCGGTGGCAACCCGATGGATACCTGAAGCGGAGTGGAGCGAATGGAGGATCCATCCTTTTGGAGTTGTAGTTTATACAAACAACCTTTTAAGGTTGTAATCGTAAAAACAACTGCCGAATCGGTCCGCTTTCGCCATGTGAGCTCAATTCGATTCTTCGGCTCGTGATCGCCTTTTATCATACCATACTCCCCGGTCTGCTGACCGCTCCTCCGGTGCCGTTCAAAACCATTTTGATCGGCTTGATCGGCGGTTATTTCATGGCCGGTGCGGTCATGGGGTACAGTCAGCAGCCGAGCCTTCGAAAGGAGAAGCCGGTAACCCTATCACGATTGTGGGCCCATGCCGCACTGACGGCGGCACTGGGGTGGCTGCTCTGCGGCATGTGGCATCTCTGGCACCTGCCCTTGATCGTGTTGGTACTCCACTCCGGGGTCCACATGATCGGGCGTTCTTTTCGGAAGAGAAACGCGATCTGGTTTGCCGGTCTTCACGGGACCCTGCTGATAGTGCTTGGAATCACGGCTGTTCAGCTGGCGAGAATTCCCGCTTCCGGCGGTTTTTGGGTCGATATCTGGGGGGAGCGATATCTGAAAGCGGTGATTTTCGCTGGGGGATTTGCCGCGGTCTGGTTTTTTTGTGCGGAAGCGGTGGGCCATGCCGTCCGGCCGCTGCTGGATCAGCTGGAGGCCGAGCGGGACCGGCTCCGCCTCAAGGGATGCGGGGATCTCCTGCGCATTTTCGACCGCCGGGGGTTGGAGCAGGCCGGTGCCACCATTGGAAAGCTGGAGCGGTTTCTGATTCTGGTGTTTGTTCTGAGCGGGCAGATCACCGCCATCGGGTTTCTGGTGGCGGCCAAATCGATTTTCCGATTCGGAGAATTGAAGGATATCGAAAACCGTATGGAAAGCGAATACATCACCATCGGCACCTTGATCAGCTTTGCCCTGGGGATCGGTGCGGGATATGCGGTGAAGTTTGCCATCGGTGCCGTATAGCGGCGTTTTTATCACGGGAAGCAGACAAACGGAGGCGGAGTGACCGATTCGATTCGGCCGTTGATGTACCGGCTGACCAGCCGGGAAACGGAAATCTTTCTGCTGATGGGTCAGGGGCTCAGCGCCGGGCAGATCTCCCAGCAGCTCAACCTGAGCCTTCGCGCCATCCGCCTGTACCAGGATCGAATTCGGGAAAAACTCCACATCGATTCCGCCGACGATGCATTGGCGTGGGAAGCGGTTCGCTGGGTAAAGACATGCACGGATGGGTGCATCGGCGAGGATTGAATTTCAAGATATTGCTGAATTATTTCGATTTCGGCCGAACGATGTAATAGACATTTGACAAGTCATAAGGCATGTACCGGGCCGGTTCATTTCGCTTTTCTCCACCGTAGCTGAGCATCAATGCCTCTTTGTTGTCGTAGTCGATCCAATCCACGAAAATGGCGCTGTGTTCGATTCTGCCGTACCAATGGTTGACATAATAGAGCCAGTCTCCCGGCTGGAACAGGTCGATATCGGCGTAAGGCCCCTTCTTTTGGGTGCCTTTGAAGACGACCCGCCGCTTGCCCGGGGGAAATCCGGCCCGGTTGTAAACGGCATTGGCATAGTCCCAACATCCGCCCCGAACGATTTCACACTGGTCCAAGGTCATTTCCCTTCCGGTTTCCAGAATTTTGCGCCCGGCGGGGGTGGCTTTCGTTTCTGCAGCGAGAATCGGATCAGCGGCGGGGACCTTCTCAGCGGACGGCGATTCCATTCGGCTGCCGGAGGGGGGGAGGGGATCATCCAGATGAATCATCACCTCCGGTTTTTCGGCTTCGGGTGAAGAGGAACCGGTTGGGGCGGGTTTCGAGCTTTCAGCCGAGGGTTGAAGCATCTCCAGAGGGTGCTCGGCGGGTTTGGTGCACCCCCACCCCAAAACAACCAGAAAGAGCATCGCGCAGATTCCCAGGCGAGTTGAACGGATTGTTGAACAGTTTGTGGAACGGCCGATTGGATGCCGTTCCGTGCACACAGGTCGGACCCTGAGGACCATCGTTTCCCCCCATCAAACAGTCATTGCCAGAATCACCGTTCGGCCGCCCCAAGAATCTTTTCCCGGCCCGGCAAGAACTCGCATTCGCTCAAACAGCTTTCCGGCCCGGGAAAAGATTCTTGGGGCGGCCTCTCTATTAAATAGAAGTGGCCGAAATGATGACCATGGCCGACATCATTGATCAATCTCGGCGCGGCGCCATGAAAAATCCGCACCCCGGCATGCATTATGGCTGGTAGCCTCTCAGATTGTCAAGAGCCGGTTCAGCCAGAATGTTCCGCCATGAGCCGTATACCGGATTGGAGAGTACGAACCATTGCTTTCCCCATCGATCCCGGTAGGTATCCACCAGCTCTCGCCGCCGTTCGGGTGTGATGCCTTTCCGCACCCCGGGGATGAAGTCCCCCAGATCGTCGCCGATCAGCATCAGGATGCGATGGGTTTCGGCCACGACCTTTCGTCGCGGGGCCTTTTCAGAGCCCCAACCGGGGCGTTCGTTTTTCAGGAGCATGCGGTCGGGGTCTATCGGAGGAAACCCGAGTCTTTCCAGGTTTTGAAGGGTGGCGGTCTCCTGGGGGCAACTCTTTTCCGAAGGGCTTTGAGGGCAGGCCCGGTTAGTGATGTAGAAGACGGTGATGCCCTTCTGAACCGCCGTTTGAATGAATTCCCGGGCCCCGGGGATCGGTTCGGCCTCTTCCCGCCCGACCCAGTCCGCCCAGAGTGCCGGATCGAAGGACCGGTTTTCTCGAACCAGCCGGGCGTTGAAGGGGGAATTGTCCAGAACCGTCTCATCCATATCGAGTATGACGGCCGGGGGCAGCTTCTCATATTCCTCCGTCTGCTCCAGGGCCGCGGTCCAGGAAGCATCCGCCAGTGCCGCATCCAGCATCCGTTCAGCGGCCGCATAGCTCTGGATCGCCCCGGCACGGTTTTCCGCCGCGGTCTGGACCTAGAGCACCGCTTTCTGTGCCGGGTGAGGGCAGAGCAGCGCCTCGGGCGCCGGGTGAGGGCCCGCGGCGCACCCGAAAAGAAGAGGCATTATCCACATCCACCCCATGCCTGATTTCAGATACCGTCCCATGGATCATCTCCTGTGAAGGGTTATCGTTCCGTTGCAAATCCGATGGTGGCCGAAGAGATTACCACAATGACCGAGCCGACTTTTCATGGTCCCCGGAGAGGAGGCCGGTGCGATTCTTTATTTTTGGTCAAACCTTTTGATCTCCCCGTCGCACGGATTGCTGCTCGGGCAGGAGGTGCATCCGCAATCGCATCCATCGCTTTTTTTTGTGCTTTTATAAAAAAGCTTTGAATACATACCTGCCTGCAACGGCGACGATCAGGAAGACAATCAAAAGTTCCATTTTGCTCCTCTTATCTCTCTTTATGGGACCCTATTCTGTTCCGGTTCATGGGTCGTTTCGAAGGTAACATTTCGCGCTTCGAATGGGAACGCGGATAGTCCCCTACAGCGTATGCTCGCTCAGCACCCGGTAGACCTCATTGATGTTTTCGGAGCGTCTGAACTCTCTTGAAATCGGTATTTCTTCGCTGCCGACCCAGATTTTCAGTTCCGCATCCAGATCGAAGATTCCCGCACTTTCTTTGGAAAACTTGGTAATCTTCGAATACGGAATGGACAGAATTTCAGCCTTTTTGCCGGTGACCCCCTGCTTGTCCACCAGGATCAGGCGCTTGTTCGTAAAAACGAACATATCCCGAACCACCTTGTAGGCTTTTTCCACATACTCTCCGTCGGCCAGGATTTCATTGAACAGCTTTTCCAGCTTTTCCCCGGAGATTTCGGATGCGTTTCCCATTAATCCGCTCAAAAGTCCCATTTTGCCATCTCCTTTTTGTGTTTTATATTGTTAAATGGTAAGACGGAGTCGATTATAAATCAATATTCGCGAATCGACATGGGAAAATATCCACCGGGCCGGGAATTTCCACGGCCGGGTAATTGCGTCGCGGCATTCCATTTGTCCGGAATGTACCATAAGAGAGGAAAAAAATGGGTTCTGTTTTAAGATTACGGCTGACCAAAGCGTGGACTCTAATCGTAATGCTGGTGGTAATAACCGGCTGTGCCGCGCCCGGCAGGCGTCTGGAGCCGCCCCGGGTGTCTCTGGTCCACATCGATCTTGAGGAAGCCAAACTGTTTGAGAGCGTGTTCAAGGTTGAGCTGCGGGTGTTCAACACCAATGAGGTTCCCCTGGAAATCCAGGGCGGTGACTGCGTCCTGGAGGTCAACGGCAAGCGGTTCGCCCAGGGCGTCACCGATTCCGACACCGAAGTCCCGGCCCACGGCACCGCCATTGTGCCCATGACCCTCTATTCCTCCATGGTCGGAATGGTGCGAAGCATCCTGACCCTTCCCAAAGAAGAACTGGGATTTAAATTGGCGGGGCGGCTTCGCATCAAGGGCGGATTCATGGCGGCTTCGACCATTCCCTTTTTATCCGAAGGAAAGCTTTCCTTGGAAGACCTGGTGGAAGCCCCCTGACCGGCTCATCCCTTCCCTATTTTCCGAAGCAGAGACAGGTTGATCTCATCCCAGTCCTTTGCCTTTTCCTTGGGGGTTTCGATCACCTTGGGAATCCCGGCAAGCCGCTCGTCCCGCATGATAAACTCGAAGGCATCGAGACCGATGTGTCCACGGCCGATGTGGGCGTGCCGGTCCACTCGGGAACCGAATTCCGTTTTGGAGTCGTTCAGGTGGATGAGAAACAGCCGTTCCAGGCCGACGATTTTGTCGAATTCCTCCATCGTGTGCTCATAACCGGTACGGGTGCGGATATCATATCCGGCGGCGAAAATATGGGAGGTGTCGAGACAGATTCCGATATGATCGGCATCCTCGATGTCGGTCAAAAGCGCGGCCAGTTGCTCGAAGGTGTGACCGATGCCGTGCCCCTGCCCGGCGGTGGTCTCCAGAAGCAGTCGGGTGGAGAGGTTCGGAATTTCCCTGAACAGGCGGTTGACGGCGGTGGTGATCCGTTCCATTCCTTCGGCTTCACCGGCGCCCCCGTGAGACCCTGGATGAAGCACCACGTACGGGATCTTCAACGCGGAGGACCGGATCAATTCCTCCCGCAAAGCGCGGTCGGACCGTTTTTGGGTGGTCGGATCGGGGCCGGCCAGGTTGATGAGATAGGGGGTGTGAGACGCGATTTCGGTAATTCCGGTTTCAGACCGAGCACGATCAAAGGCCGCTCCCGCTTCCGGGCTCAGGGGTGTTTCCGCCCAGGTGCGGGCGTTTTTGGTGAACATCTGCAGCGCCGTACACCCGTAAGCATGGGCGGTGTACAGCGCGTTTTCCAGGCCCCCGGCGATGGAGCAATGGGCGCCCAGGAGCGGTGCATCCGACGGCATATAGGTCCTTTCCGTTTTTTTTCTCTAGGCCAGGGCCTTGGAGACGATTTCATAGACATGCTTGGACAGGTCCGGGCTGCGGCTGATTCGTTCCAGCTGGGCTTTCATCAGCGCCTTTCGACCAGGCTCGTATTTTCGCCAGTGGTTGAAGGCTGAAACCAATCGGGAGGCGATCTGGGGGTTGATAGTGTTAAGTTCCAGGACCCGGTCCGCCAGAAAGGCGTATCCGTCCCCGGAGGGTTGGTGAAAGCGCCAAGGGTTGAGGCTGCAGAAGGCGCCGATCAGGGCCCGCACTTTGTTCGGATTCTTGATGGAGAAGGCGGGGTGGTCCAGCAGGGCCTTGACCCGGTCTATAATGCCGGAAAGCTGGGAGCCGGCCTGAATGGAGAACCACTTGTCCAGCACTACCACATCCGACTGCCATTTGTCGTGGAATTCCTCGATGGCCCGGGTCCGCTGATCGCAGTCGATATGGGACAGGATGGAAAGGGCCGCCAAGGTGTCGGTCATGTTTTCGCCTTCTTTGAACTGCCGGTAGAGAAAATCGATTCGGTCCGGGGTATCGATTTTACCCAGATAGGCCAGGGCCAGGTTTTTGAGGCTTCGTCGTTCCACAGTGGGCGGGTCCACCGTATAAGGCCCGGGGGTCTGGTTTTCATTGAACACCTGTTCAAATTCGGCTTGAAGGGCCTCGGCGATCGTCCGGGTGAGAAAATCCCGGGCCCAGTGAATGGCATCCGGGTCGATGGGGCCGGTTTCGCTCATGACGATGGCCATTTCGGATTCTGAGGGCAGGCTCAGGGCATGGGCGATGAAGGATTTGTCCAGATCCGGGTTGAGAAGGGTTTTTTTCAGCGGATCGAGAAGGGAGCGGTCAAGACTCGGCTCTTTATCCTGCTGAAATCCGGATATCAATTGTAGCAGCACCTTGGCAAAAAGGTTCTGTCCGGCATCCCACCGGATGAACTCATCCGAATCATGGGCGAAAAGAAACCCCTGTTCTTCATCGGTGTATCCGGCCTTGAGGCGCACCGGCGCGGAGAAGCCCCGGGGAAGAGACGGGATCGGTTCTTCGGGCACATGGATGAATTCGAACCCCTGTTTCCACTCCCGCAGGTTGAGCACCCGGGTGGTGCCGACGGGTTCCGGTTCGCCTTTGAGTTGAAGAGGAAGCTCTTTTCCCTTTGAATCCAGCAGTCCTGCAGCGATGGGGATATGCATGGGTTCTTTGTCGGGTTGGTCCGGGGTGGCGGGGATGTGCTGGGTCAAGGTGAGGGTGTACACCTGATTGTCGGGATCATAAGTCCGGTCGGCCCGAATTTCCGGGGTCCCGGCCTGGGAATACCAACGCATAAACTGTTCCAGATCGGTGCCGCCGGCATCCGCCATGGCCTTCACGAACTCCTCGATCGTCACGCCGGTGCCGTCATGGCGCTGAATGTACAGGGCCAAACCCTTCAGAAAATTCTCATGGCCGATGATGGTGTGGATCATTCGGATCACCTCGGCCCCCTTCTCGTAAATGGTAACGGTATAGAAATTATCCATTTCGATGTAAGAATCCGGGCGGACCGGGTGGGCCATGGGACCGGCGTCTTCCGGAAACTGGAAGGTGCGCAGGGCCTTGACGTCCGAAATGCGTTTGACCGGCCGGGAGGTAATATCGGCGGTGAATTCCTGATCCCGAAAGACGGTCAACCCTTCTTTGAGGCTGAGCTGAAACCAGTCCCGCAGGGTGACCCGGTTGCCGGTCCAGTTGTGAAAATATTCGTGGGAGACCACCCGGTCGATGTTCCAGAAGTCGATGTCGGTGGCGGTCTCGGGCCGGGCCAGCACGTATTTGGCGTTGAAGACGTTCAGACCCTTGTTTTCCATGGCCCCCATGTTGAAATCGGTGGCGGCCACGATCATGTAGACATCCAGGTCGTATTCCAGGCCGAACACCTCCTCGTCCCAGCGCATCGCCTTTTTAAGGGATGCCATGGCATAATCGCACTTGTCGGCGTTCATATGCTCCACATAGATGCGAAGCGAGACCTCCCGGCCCGATCGGGTGCGGTAGGTATCCTCCACCAGGGCCAGGTCTCCGGCCACCAGTGCGTACAGATAGCTGGGCTTTTTGAAAGGATCATCCCATTTGACCCAGTGGCGGCCGTCTTCCATATCGCCGGAATCGACCGGGTTTCCATTGCAGAGCAAGATCGGATACCGCGACCGGTCGGCGATCAGGGTGCAGGTATAGGTGGCCATCACATCGGGGCGGTCGATGAAATAGGTGATCTTTCGAAACCCCTCGGCTTCGCACTGGGTGCAGAACATATCCCCGGATTTATACAGCCCCTCCAGGGAGGTATTTGTAGCGGGCCGAATGACGGCCACCGTCTTGAGGGTAAAGGCATCGGGAACATCGGGAATGGTCAGGGTTTCTTCCGCCACCCGGAATTCATCGGCGGTCAGGGGCCGGCCGTCCAGTTCGACCGCGATCAGGTCCATATTCCGGCCGTCCAGGACCAGCGCCGTTTCCGGTTGGGCGGTCTCTGAATGGCGGCGGAGGTTGAGAAAAGAAGTCACCCGGGTGTCCAAATCTTCCAGTTCCAGGGTCATATCGAGGTGGTCCACGTGAAAAGGGGGTGGACGATAATCGCTCAGGTATTTTTGATGATGCTGCTCCATCAGTTGCTCCCCTTATTTGAATAGCGTATTCGAGGTGGTGGGATCGCCCCAGGCTGCGGGTCGGCTACAGCTTTTCCATGGCGTCGTCTACCGTGGGCACGATGAGAAGAAATGAGTCGAAACCGGAGATTTCAAAAACCTCCCGAACATAGTCCTGCAATGCGCAGAGCACCAGTTTGCCCTCCATCCGTTTCAGTTCCTTGGCGGTCTTGAGAATGATCCGCAGGCCGGCACTGGAGATGTAGCCCAGGGATTCGAAATCGAGAATGAGATTCCGGGTTCCGTTTTCGATGACCTCTGAAATTTTTTCTTCAAATTCCGGAGAGGTTTTTGAATCCAGACGACCCTCCACTCGAATAATGCTGGTTCCGTTCAGTTTTTTTTCTTGTATTTCCATGGCAGCTCCTCTTCTCTGCTCAATTTATTTCTCGAGTTGAGTCGAATTCTCAGGGATGTGTTTTTCCAAAATCAAAATGTTTTTGTCGCCTTGCCGGTAATAGCTGATTTTGTCGGACAGTTCCGTCACCAGGTGTATGCCGAGCCCGCCGATGCGACGTTCCTCCATCGGACATTCCAGATCCGGTTTCTGACTCGATTTCGGATTGAAAGGCACCCCGTCGTCTTCGACCCGAATGATGACGGCGCCGTCCCGGTGGGAAATATGGATATCTATCCAATGAATTCCGTTGTCCCGAAACCCGCAACTGACGATGTTCGAGAACAATTCATCCACGATCAGGTTGATCTCGAAAATGGTTTTATCCGGGATTCCGAGCAAGGTTCCGAAGGCTTCAACTTTTTCGCGCAATGTATCCAGTTCGGACAGGTCATTGCTCAATGTAAAAGAAATCGTGTTTTTGGGCATGTAAACCGAGCCTTTCAGGCAAAAGCGATTGAGGCTTTCGCGCACACCGTCAAATCAGACTGATGCCGCCTTTCTGGATGCATTCTTCATAGGTTTCAGCCCGGTGTACCAGAAAATGCTCCTCCCATGCAAATACCTGTTCGATCAGGGCGCGGGTCACCTTGGGCATAAGATCCGGAAACTGTTTTATGGCTTTTTGGAATTTTTCACGGCTCAACATGAGGCAGGAAAGGTCCTCCGTCGCTTTCAAAGAGTATAACCGGCGAATTCGGCATAGTAGCACCATTCCGCCGATAAAGGTTTCTTCGGGGTATTCCCGAATGGCCATCTCTCCGTCCGGTGTTTCCCGTATCAGCCGGGCCGAGCCGGAAAGAAGATAGAATGCCTGCCCGTCGTCGTCGTCTTGTTTGAACAGGTATTCTCCTTTGTTAAACTGCTCCTTGGTGCACAGGTAGGCAAATACTTTCAAAGAATCAAGAGGAAATCTGGAAAAAAGATATATTTGTCGCAATATCTTGAGGTTTTCCTTGAATTCGCAGGTGGTGAAAAGATCAGTTTTTTCCGTGGACGAGCTCATAAAACAGGCCTTTCTTTTCAATTAGTTCGTCATAGGTGCCGATTTCGCCGATTTTTCCGGCTTTCATCACCGCGATTCGGTCGTAATTTTTGACGGTGTCCAGGCGATGGGCGATGGAAATGATGGTGCTCTTGCCCCGCCACTGATTTTCCAGCAGGTTCTGAATGCGTGCCTGGGAATTGTTGTCCAGCCCCGAAGTGGCCTCATCCATGATCAGGATCTTGGGCTTTTTCAGAAGCACCCGGGCGATGGCCAATTTCTGGCGCTGCCCTCCGGAAAGGTTGTCGCCCTTGCTGCCCACCTGGTACTGCATCCCGATTTGAAGGAGATCCTCCAGAAGATCCTGTTCAATCAGAATCTGTATAATGTTCTGATTGATCTGCTCCTGGGCCTTGGGGTTGGTCGTCTTCAGCTTGCCGAAGAGGATGTTGTTAAGAATTGTCTCGGTAGAAATATACCGGGCCGGATCAAAAAAAGAGATCAGATCCGGGAGGGATTCGGCAATCCTTTCCCGAAATAGGGCACGACCCTCCAGAATCAGAATCTCGATGATTTCCGACAGCGCCACCATTTTATGCCAGCCCGGTGAAAACCGAAGGGCCACCTGAATCAGCCGCTCCCGGTCTTTCTCAGAGAGCTGGTGAAGCCGCTTTTTTCCCAACCGTTCCGCGATCATTTTATAATCATCCAATTCCTGGGGGGGGATCGGGCTTTGCTCGAAAAAGACGTTTTCCGGAGGAAGATTGCCGAGAATGTCCACCGTCTGCCGGGTCAGTTCCGCCCCGAGACTCAGAAGCGGCCGGGTGAGGTCGGCCTCATGCAGAAAATCGGTAAAAAACTTGTTTTTGTGAAGATTTTCAATAGCGTAATCCTTTTCGGTCGACGTTCCGAACAGAATGTTTTCGGCGATGCTGGAATAACGCAGATACTGATCATCGGAGAAAAATTCCACATAATCCACCAGGGTATCGCCGAACTCGGCCCGGAAATCTTCTCGAATACGGATGACCCGAGAGATCAGTTCCTCGTGCTCCTCTTCATTCAGAACCGCATTCAGCCCGAAACGAAGGACATCCACGAAAATCCCCGATTGCTGAAGCGCGGCGATCATGTCGTCGAGGTTGGGCAAGGAATTTTCGGTTTGCGCCGCCTCCTTTTTGTTCTTGTCCTTTTCTTCGTTTTCATTTTGCTTCCCGTCCCGGCTTTCCACCAGAGGCAGACAGGAATAGAGCAGGTTTTCCTCAATGGTTCCGCTGAAAATGAACGGATTTTGAGAAACCAAACCCATATTGCAGATGATGTCCTTCTTGGTCATTTCGGAGACCTCTTTGTCTCCGATGAGGATATGGCCGGTGGTATATTGAATGAGCTGGGAGATGCATTGGGCCATGGTGCTTTTACCGCTTCCTGAAAATCCCACCACCGCCAGTTGTTCCCCGGGCTCCAGGGAAAAGCTGACATTCTCCAGCAGCTGAATGCCCCCTTCGGTGAACATGGACAGCTCCTTGACCTCGATGCTGCCGTCCAGATCGTATGGAGCCCGGTCCTCGGGTTCGGTGGTATGCTCGGGTGCGATGTCGAAGTATTCCATCGTCCGGTGGTAACGGACCACCGCATCCTGATAGAGTTGATAGAAATCCAGCAACTCTTTCCAGGGGTCATAGAGTTTTTCCTGGGCCGATAGAAAGGCCACCAGCGCGCCCAATTCCAATCGGCCTTTGATGGCGAGGTAACCCCCCAGAAGAAAAATCAAAAAGGGGCTCAGGTTGGTGAAGAAATTGTTAAGCACTTTGACGCCGTACTTGTAAAGGTTCCAGATAATGCGGATTCGGGTGAGTCGATTCACCAAGCCGTCGTATTTGGTGTTTTCGGTTCGATAGGTGCCGTTTCCATGGATTTCATGGATTCCCGAAATGGATTCGGCGATTTTATCCGAAAGGGCGCGGGTGGCGTCAACCCGTTTTCGATTGGTACGGTTGACCCGTCGCTGCAGAATCGGTATCAGGACCAGGACCATGGGATAAATGGCCAAAGAGACTGCGGCCAACAGGGGATTAAGCCAGAAAAGATACCCGCCGAATGCCAGCAGGGTCAGAACGTTGATGATAGGCACCGCAATGGCCATGCCGATGAAATCCCCGGCGGCCGCTATTTCGCTCACCAGGGACGCCACGACCATGCCGGGTTGGGTCCTTCGGAAAAAACTGAGGGGAAGGGTGAGAATATGGTGATAAAGATCCTGTCGCATTTTGGCCAGGACCCGCTGTCCGATGACGCTCTGAAGGGTGTTGATGAGGTATTTGAGCCCGCTGGCGGTGAGTACCGCCGCCAGGTAAATCGCGCAATACCGGATCAGCAATTCGATTTTTCCCAGGGATATGGCCTCGTTGACGATCTTTTTCTGCATCTCCAGAGGAACCACCCGGGCAAAAACCGTGATCACGATAATGAGAAGCAGGGTGATCTGAAGTTTGATGCTGCTGGCGAAAACCCAGGAGGAGAGGGGTCTCTCGGTGACGGGGATTTTCTCGAGTTTTGATTTTTTCATGATGGCGGGTTCCTCAATGAGCGGATCATCCCGTTGCACGGAATAAGATGCTGCCTGCGGCAAAGGCGGCAGGGCATTCCGTTTTGTCACAACGAAGGTGAAAGGCGCATGCCTGATATCGGCGGTTCGATTATGGTAATCGGATTATACCTTTTCAAGCCGTTTATGGCAATCGCTTGTTTTTTTTAAGGTCTTTCCGATACTGAACGATTATCGTCCGAACCGCCATCCAATTTACGTAAACGTCAGACACTCACAATCGCCTGATGTTTAAAAGCGTGAACAAAATATTTTCATGCTAAAACAATTACCTATGACTTGAAATTAAATGTAGCGGCGGGGAGTTCAAAATTATAAACCCTTCCGGAAAGGGTATTTAAATTGAAAAATGAATGGGTTAGTCGAAATGGTGTCCGCTCAGTTAATAAACACGGACCAATCAGAGGGGGGGGATCTACGGAATGGCTGAGAATCTGAAATTCGAAAGGGCGAAGAGTGTTTTTCAAATATTTGTTTTAATAAAATAAAAATTTTTTACGATCAAAAAAGCCGGCGGAGGCATAGTTTTTGGCAAGGCTATTGCAATATATTTGGTCAACCTAATAATTTTTTCATCTGTTCTCCTCCTAAACGGCTAATTGAGATGTCTTGATTAGCCGTTTCCTTTTTGTGTTCGACCTCAACTTGACGAACCTGTCCATCCGTCCTAATTTCCCCTCAGGTGAGTGAAGACCTTCCAACGCAGTCGGTTTTTGGACCGAGGTCTGATATCCCATGGAACCTCCTGAAAAAGCAGACCGGAAAACAGAACCGGATGCACATACCCTCCGATTTCTGGAGATGGCTTTTCGAACGGATAAACAGGGAAGCCCGCTTCAGCACGACGGCTGCGGGAAAAAAACCGGCGACTGCGGGGATTCGGTGGAAATGTTTATTATTCTGAAAGATGATCGAATCGAGAGGGTGAATTTCCAACTTGACGGCTGCATGAACACCAGCGCCTGTGCCAATACCGTGGCCCTTCTTGCGGAGGGAAAGACATTGGATGATGCCTGGGAGATATCCGTAGACCAGGTGGTCGACTACCTCCAGAGTCTGCCCGAGGGCCATATCCATTGCGCCGAGTTGGCGGTGGGGGCTTTCTATCTGGCCTTGGCCGATTCCCGGAAACTCCGACGGACACCCTGGAAAAAGGCGTATCGTTGAGCTGACAGAGTCCTCGCCCGCCTCGAAATTTTAGTTTTTTTCTCTATATCCCTCCTGCCTCTCCGACGTCGGGGGGAAGCTCCCCTCTATTCCCCGATTCTCCGAACACCTGATGAATTGCCTGTGGATCGGGCATTCCTTTTTTTATTTATCCTTGACATAACTGTGGAAAGTTGATTATAGGTCTGTTCCTGAATGTGGTGCGTCCCGGTGGTTCGTCCCGCCGGAACACCACCCGTGACTACCATTTCGAATGCTGGGTGCCGACGGTTTTGGGATGATCCATGAGCCTTGAAAAACGACTGGAAAAGCGAAAATCGGTAATTCTTAAGAAATGGTATGATCAGGTGGTGGACACCTATCCCGCCGAAACCGCTCTTTTTTTAAAACAACAAAAAGATGCCTTCAGCAATCCCGTGGGGAAAACCACACGGGACAGTCTTCATGCGCTTTTGAGCGAGCTTCTGAAGCCGGAAATGGATTCGGAGTCCGTTCACTCCCATCTCGACCCCATTGTACGCATTCGGGCTGTTCAGGCGATGTTCACGCCTTCCCAGGCCGCCGGATTCGTCTATTTTCTCAAAGACATTATTCGGGAGGTTCTCGGCCGAGAACTGGACGATGTCGATCGCTTGAATCGACTCCTGGTGTTTGAGCGAAGAATCGATGATATGGGCATGGCGGCGTTTAACATCTATATGAAATGCCGGGAAGCGGTGTTTCAAATGAAGGCGAACCAGGAGAAGAATAAAATTTACAAGGCCTTTTTGCGGGCGGGCCTGGTAGAGGAAATTCCCGGAGATGAACCGGAAAATCATAAGGGTGCATAATATTAATTACTTGGAACAAGGTTTCGGGCAATCCCCTCATTGCTTCGAGGCCGTGCGGAGTGAGGTTGTTGAATGAACGAAAAATACTTGTTTTCACTCATGACGGTTGTTCTGCTCTTTTTGCTTGCGTATGCCGGTGTACAGGTCGCAGGGCTTCAGGTGCTCTTCGGGGTCATCATCCCGTATGTGGCTCTGATCGTTTTCCTGGCGGGGTTTGCATACCGGGTCATCAGCTGGGCCCAAACACCGGTGCCCTACAAGATCCCCACTACCGGCGGTCAACAAAAATCGCTTCCCTGGATTCAGCATGCCGCGATCGACTGCCCCGACACCAAGGCCCAGGTCGTCGGACGCATGGCCATGGAGGTGCTTCTGTTCCGATCCCTGTTCAGAAACCTGGTATTTAAAAAGGAAGGCGACAAACTGGCCTACCGGATGGAACTCTTCCTCTGGCTGGGCGCCATCGTTTTTCACTATGCCTTTTTGACGGTTACCATTCGGCACC
This sequence comes from uncultured Desulfobacterales bacterium, assembly GCA_964573705.1. Taxonomy (GTDB): domain Bacteria; phylum Desulfobacterota; class Desulfobacteria; order Desulfobacterales; family Desulfococcaceae; genus JAABSQ01. The sequence continues at coordinate 3,475 of CAZNLT010000037.1, read as the reverse complement.
TGAGATTTTTTGCCGAACCGGTTCCCTTTTTCGTCACCGGACTGGAAAAGGTCGACAGCTTTCTGCAATTGGGCCTGCCGGTCGTCTACATGTCCGGGATCGCACTCCTGGCCGGGGTGCTGTATCTGGCCATTCGGCGGATTTATGTCGGGCACACCCGGTATATCTCCCTCGCCTCCGACTTCTTTCCGCTGTTTCTGATCCTCGCAATCGCCGTGACCGGCATCATGATGCGGTATTTCACCAAGGTGGATATCCCCACCGTCAAAGAACTCACCATGGGGCTGGTCACCTTCCGTCCCGCCGTTCCGGAAGGCATCGGGACCCTCTTTTTTGTGCATCTGTTTCTGGTGAGCGTGCTGCTGGCCTATTTTCCCTTCAGCAAACTGATGCATATGGGCGGGGTATTTTTCAGCCCCACTCGAAACATGACGTGTAATACGCGTGCCGAGCGGCATGTGAACCCGTGGAATTATCCGGTCCCTGTTCATACCTATGAAGAATATGAAGATGATTTCAGGGAACATATGATCGAGGCTGGCCTCCCAGTGGAAAAGAAGGAGTAAATCAATGTCGGACCTTCCCAAATCAGAAGAGATACTCAAAGACGTGGATCACGCACCGCCCAAGAAAGGGTGGATGAATATCCCGGTGGACATTCGAAAGGGGATGTACTGTTACGCCGCCAATCCCAAAAGCCTGAACGCTTTAGGATTCCCCAACGTCCATGAATGGAATCCCAAGGATGAAGACTGGAACCTGCCGGAGAATTGGCGGGAGATTCTTCATAAGGGGTTCAAGGAGCGCCTGGATCGCTTCCGGTCGGTCAAGGTCTTCATGGACATCTGTGTTCGATGCGGCGCCTGCGCGGACAAATGCCATTATTTCATCGGAACCGGTGATCCCAAGAACATGCCGGTGCTTCGGGCCGAACTGCTCCGCTCGGTATATCGAAATGATTTCACCCTGGCCGGAAAGCTTCTGGGCAAAGTCGCCGGGGCCAGAAAGATGGACGAGGATGTTCTGAAGGAGTGGTGGTATTACCTGTTTCAGTGCTCCGAATGCCGACGCTGTTCGGTATTTTGCCCCTACGGCATCGACACCGCCGAGATCACCATCTTCGGCCGGGAGCTTCTGAATCTGCTGGGTCTCAACATCGACTGGATCGCCACACCGGTGGCCAACTGCTACCGCACCGGCAATCACCTGGGCATTCAGCCCCACGCCTTCAAAGACATGCTCGACTTCTTCGTGGAGGATATCGAAGATATCACCGGCATCAATGTCGAACCTCAGTTTAACAAAAAGGGGGCCGACATTCTCTTCATTACCCCGTCCGGAGACGTTTTCGCCGACCCGGGAACGTACACCTGCATGGGATACCTGATGCTGTTCAAGTACCTGAAGGATAAATACGGCCTGGACGTGACCTGGTCCACCTATGCATCCGAGGGCGGAAACTTCGGCTTTTTCACCTCCCATGAAACCATGAAGCGGCTCAACTCCAAAATGTACTCAGAAGCCAAGCGGCTGGGCGTCAAATGGATTCTGGGCGGCGAGTGCGGTCACATGTGGCGGGTCATCAATCAATATATGGATACCATGAACGGTCCGGCCGATTTTCTGGAGGAACCGGTCAACCCGATCACCGGCACCAAATTTGAAAACGCCAAATCGACCAAGATGGTCCATATTTCCGAGTTCACCGCCGATCTGATCAAACACAACAAACTGGATCTCGATACGAGCCGGAACGACGACCTCAAGGTCACCTTTCATGATTCCTGCAATCCCGCCCGAGGCATGGGCATGTTCGACGAACCGCGGTATGTGATTCGGAGCGTCTGCAATCAGTTCTATGACATGCCCCGGAACACCATTCGAGAGCATACCTTCTGCTGCGGAAGCGGTTCGGGTCTCAACGCCGGCGAAGATATGGAGCTGCGAATGACCGGCGGTCTTCCCCGGGCCAACGCCGTCAAATACGTCCATGAAAAGCACGGGGTGAACATGCTGGCCTGCGTCTGCGCCATCGACCGTGCGGCCTTTCCGGACCTGATGAGCTACTGGGTCCCCGAGGTGGACGTCACCGGTGTGACCGAACTGGTGGCCAACGCTCTGATCCTTCCGGGTGAAAAGCAACGAGAGACGAATCTGCGCGGAGAACCGCTGCCGGGAATGGAGGAATAGGATGCAAAAAAAAATCTACAACAAAAATGTGGTGATCGCCGGTCTGATCATCCTGGCGGTTCTGGCGACGTTTCCTTTCTGGTACAACCACGGAAAAGCCGCGCCCGCCCCGAAGCCCGAACTGACCGAAAAGGCCAAGACCGCCAAGGAGTGCATTCGCCCCACCGCTTATATGAAAACCGAACATATGCAGCTTCTGGATGTCTGGCGGGATACGGTGGTGCGGGACGGCATTCGCACCTATGTCAACGAGGCCGGAAAAGAGTTTAATATGAGCCTGTCCAACACCTGTCTGGACTGCCACTCCAATAAGGAAAAATTCTGTGATGTCTGTCATGATTACGCCTCAGTAGATCCGTATTGCTGGGACTGCCACATCGAGAACCCGAAGGAGAATGAGTAATGGAAAGCAGCAGCAGAAGACGATTCTTGAAGGTTGCCGGGATATCGGCTCTGGGCGCAGGATCCATCGGGGCGAAACCGGTTCTGAACGCATTTGCCGCGACCGGCGGCGGACACGGTGATGAAAAGCCGGTCATCAAAATGGTCCCGAATAAGGAATCCCTGATGGGGACCCGGTGGGCCATGGTGATCGACACCCGAAAACTGACCTCGGCCCGAGATCTGGAACCGATGATCGAGGCCTGCCACAAGGTCCACAATGTTCCCGAGATGGAAAACAAAAACCATGAAATCAAGTGGATCTGGGAAGAGGAGTTCAAGCATGCCTTTCCCGGGAAAATAAATCGCTATATCGAAGATGAAGTCGTATCCCACAGACCGTTTCTGGTTTTGTGCAATCACTGTGAAAACCCACCCTGCGTTCAGGCCTGCCCCACCAAGGCCACCTTTCAGCGGGAAGACGGCATCGTGATGATGGATTTCCACCGGTGTATCGGATGCCGGTTTTGCATGGCCGCCTGTCCTTTTGGCGCCCGAAGCTTCAATTTTCGGGACCCCCGTCCCTTTATAGAGGAAACGGAGCTGAACAAACAGTTTCCGACCCGATGCAAAGGGGTGGTGGAAAAATGCAATTTCTGCGCGGAACGGCTGGCGGTCGGACAATTGCCCGCCTGCGTGGAGGCGTCCAAAGGGGCGCTGGCTTTCGGCGACCTGGACGACCCGGAGTCGGAAGTTCGAAAACTGATACGGGAAAACTTCACTATTCGGCGAAAACAGAATCTGGGGACCATGCCCTCGGTATATTACATCGTGTGAGGTGGTTATGCTTGAATTAGCGTTAAAAGGAACCAAAAGATATTACGGATGGATAACCGGGCTTCTG
>CAZNLT010000036.1:0-40806 GCA_964573705.1 uncultured Desulfobacterales bacterium | reverse complement strand
CGCCTACGCGGAGACGGATTATACCTACGGTTCGCGTCTGCTGGTTGAAATCACCGCCGATGACGGCACCGGTCCGGTGACCGCTTTCTCCAACGGTCTGGTGCTGACCCTACCGTTCGATTTGGGGCGGATCGCCCCCGGCTCTTTTGAATCGGGTGATGCCTCCGTCTACCATGCGGCAACGCGCGAAGCACTGCTGGCCGGAAACGGCGAAGCGGTCCCGGTGGTTGCGATTTTGGCCGTCGATTATCTCGGTGACGGCCAGACCGGGCAGGTCACGTTCAGGGTCGATTCCCTGTCGTTTTTTGGTGTCGGAGTCGGGGCCGGCAACGACCTTGGTGACAACAACGGTGACAACACCGACACCGGCGGCGGCGGGGGCGGTTGCTTCATTGGCAGTGCGGCTGGCAATGCCGGTATGGGACCATGGGCCGTTACACTGGTAGTGGCGATACTCGCTGTGGCCTGTATCCGAGTACATATAATGAGGCAAATTACGGATTGATCGACCAGGTCCGGGGAACGGGTATCCGTTCCCCGGATCCTTCATTGGTTCAAATTGATGGGGTCGTCAATCTTGATTGTTGAAACAGAAAAGCGATTCGAAAGGGTATGAACTCCATGAGAAAGACAATGACAGGTCTGCTGGTGGGAATCTTCGGATGGATGATCATCGGCGGCCCAATGGGCGGCGGGGTGTCATCGGCCCGAAATTCGGATGGGGATGACGCCCTACCGGCAGCCGATGCGGTGGTGGTCCGCGCAGGCCAACGCTCGATCACCCAGGCGGCCATCGACCTGCGCACACGCCAGATTGCCATGAAGCGTCGGCAGAAGCCCGGGGAAGCGGAAACCGCGGCCATGGTCGATCGGCTGGTGGAACAGACATTGTTTGCCGAGGAGGCCCGTGCCCTGGGTCTGGACAAAGAAACCGGGGTACAGGTTTTGATCCAGGACACCGTGGACAAGATGCTGGCCAATCTATACGTTCGCGGCCACCTGCTGTCCGCCGTGAAGGTATCGGAATCCGAGGTGACCGACTATTATCAAGCCCACCAACGCAACTGGAAACAACCCGAGACGGTGCGGGCGCGCCACATCCTGCTGCGGGTAAAGGCTGACGATCCGGCCGGTGCCGTTCAGGCGGTGGAGGCACGTGCAATCGAGATCCGGCAGCGCCTGGCCGGCGGAGAGGATTTCGCCCAACTGGCCAAGGCCGTTTCGGAGGATACCGGGACGAAGAACAAAGGCGGTGATCTGGGATTTTTCACCCGCCAGGGCAAGGTGGCCGCCATCGCCGATACGGCCTTGGCACTGGCAAATGGGCAGATCAGCCGGCCGGTGCGCAGTTCGGTGGGCTATCACGTTATTCAGACCATGGAACGCCGGCCCCCGGGCGTCCGGCCCTTGGAGGCGGTTCGGGGAGAGATCCGTTCGCTGCTGCTGCGGGAAAAACGGATGACGGCCGCAAAGGACGAACGCCGGCGTCTGGAGAAAAAATACGACTTGTACGTCCATCCGGACTATCGAACGAATGGAACGAAAGGAGCGTGCGATGAAAACTGAATGGATTGCCGGCGTTTCCTGCGCGGGCCTGATTGCCGCCGGGATCGGCGCGCTGTGGATGGGGGCGGGGAAGTTTTTGAGCCTTCTCGACCTTTTCCCGGAAACCGTTCCGACCGTCGCGGGCACGGTGTCGGAACCGACGGTCGCGTCGACGCCGCGATGGAACGTCGGGGACCGGGATTTCCGACCGACCGAGCCGCCGGAACCGACGAATACGCCGGAAACGGATCGAAACACACCCCCGCAGCCCCCTTTCCCTAAATCGGCCGATGCCGGGTCTCCGGCGGCGCCCCGCACCGCGGCGGAACTCGACCGCGCCTTCGAAAGGTTTTTGGCGGACCGGGGACTGCCGGTTCCCTACCTCCGAGGACACGCTCTGGCCGCCTCATCGGAAACCCCGACGCTGGACGAGAAATCGGCCGAAACGGCGGGTTCGCGATTCACCGAAGCCACGCGGACGCTCCAAGAGGACTACGAGATCTTGGACGCCCGGCCCCGGCCCGGCGGCGAGGTGTGGATCCAGGTCGATCCCCGCGAGGTGGCGCGGTTGTCCATGGAGGAATTGATGGAACGGGCGGCGGCGCTCTACGGCGATGCCGGAGCCCCTCTCAAGGTGGTGGTGTGGGCCGGGAACCGGCCCCATACCGTACGAACCTTTCATGGTGCGCCGATCTTCTAGCATGGGTCGCGCCGTCGTTTTGCTGGTCTGTTTTCTCTCCGGGTTTTCGGCCCTGGTCTGCGAGGTGGTCTGGACCCGCATGCTGGTGCCGGTATTCGGCAACACCATGCATGCCACCAGCATGGTCACCGGTGTGTTCATGGGTGGCCTGGCCCTGGGCGGGGCGTTGGGAGGGCGCCGTACGGCCGGGCTGAGCCCCAGAGAACTGCTGCTGGCCTATGCCCTGTTGGAAGCCGGCATCGGCCTGTTTGCCTTCCTGTTTCCCTTTTTCAAACAGGGGCTGGCGCCAGTGTATCTCAACCTTTCCGGCTCGTCGGGTGTGCATGTCCATTGGACAACGCTAATGCGGCTGGTGTGTTTCAGCCTGTTGCTGCTGCCACCCACGGTGTTGATGGGCGCTACTTTTCCCGTTCTCGGAGTGATCTTCATCGGACAGGGCCGGCAGAGCGGACCAGGCTCGGCCTGGGTATACGGAATCAATACCCTGGGCGGGACCCTGGGGGTTCTGGCTGCCGGCTTTTTCATGGTTCCTGAACTGGGTAGCCGGGCGTCTCTGGTCGTGGCCGGATGGATCAGCATCTGCATCGCATTGGCAGTAATGCTGGCCGCCGGCCGGGGAGCCGTGCGCGGGTTCAGGGAAAAGCTGCGCGTGTCGATCTTCAGTCGCCGGGTGGCGCTGTGCACCCCGATCGACGGACAGCTTGCCGGTATCGATCGATGGGTGCTGGCCGGCGCCGGTTTGGCCGGATTTTGCGCCCTGGCCTATGAAATGGTCTGGACCCGGCTGCTGGTGCTGGTCATGCAGAATTCGGTCTATGCCTTTGCCCTGATCCTGGCCGGTTTCCTGGCCGGCATCGGTGCGGGCAGCCTGCTGGCCGCACCGATGTTGCGACGCAAATGGCCGCCGTTGCCCTATTTCGCCGGGGCTCAGGTGCTGTGCGGGATCGCCTGCCTGGCGGCTATCCTGGGATTCACCCTGCCGGAGCGGCCCGGAGAACTCTCCTACCTGGCTTTTCTGCTGACCCGGCCGTTCTTCGTGGTGCTGATTCCCATGCTGCTCAGTGGGTCATTGGTGCCGCTGGCCGTGGCGGCGGTTCACCGGCCGGAACGGGCGGTGGGACAAACCCTGGGCCGGGTGTATGCGGTCAATGCCATGGGGTCGGTGGCCGGCGCACTGCTGGCCGGTTTTACCTTGATTCCGCTGCTGGGTTGCCGGCATACCAGCTTGGTACTTTTCAGCCTGCAGGTGCTGTTCGGCACGCTGCTGCTGATCTCCCACAGCCGCAATAGGCGCTTTCGCCTGGCCGTCGCGGCTGCGGGTTTTGCGGTTACGCTGCTGGGCATTACCCTGGTACCGGCCGATCTGGTTCAACGGCGGTACGTTGCGGCCGCTGCCGGGGAGCGGCCCATATATTTCCGGGAAGGCCGGGTGGCCACCACATCGGTGACCCGCAACCGGACCGGCCACCGGACCCTTTATCTCAACGGCATCCACGAGGTGATCAACGACCGGCCAGCCCTTCGCACCTTTCGGCTCATGGCCCTTTTGCCCTACCTGATGCAGCCTGATCCTGGCGATGCGCTGATGATCACTTTCGGCGCCGGTATCAGCGCCGGCTTGGCCGTGCACCTCTATCCCGGGGTTACCAGTGTGGAACTCAACGAAAACTGCAGGCAGGTCGCTCGGATTTTCGCGCGTGACAATTACCATGTGCTGGAGGCCGATAACCTGACCTTGAATATCGACGACGGCCGCAATTACCTGTTGCACAGCCGTGAGCGCTACGGTACCATCATCTCCGATGCCACCCATCCCCATAGTTACGACAGCTGGATTCTGTTCACGTGTGAATTCTACCGTTTGTGCGCCGACCGGTTGGACGACAGCGGCGTATTCTGTCAATGGCTGCCTTTGCACGGCCTGGCCCCGCGGCAGTTCCGCACGATTCTCAACACGTTGCGGACCGCGTTTCCGGCGCTCACCGTCTGGGTCGTGGATGGGGCCTATTGTCTGATGCTGGCCGGCGACCGGACGCTTCGAATGGCTCCCGGACGCCTCGCGCAGACCCTGAACCGCGCCGACCTCCGTCCGTTTTTGGGCCCGGTCGGCCTGGACAGCCCTCGGGCCATTCTGAACTGCTTCGTGACCGACCGGGCGGGGCTCGCCCCCTTGCTTGAACACGAATCTCGGATCAATACCGACGACCGGCCGTACAACCAGTTCTTTCCCCTGTCGGCCACCGGTTTCGAACGACTCCGGTGGCATATTGAAAACCTGCGCCAGCTGGTTCGATGCCGCGATAAAACCGTTTCAATTCTTAACACCAAAGGAGTCGATGATGATCCAACGTACTGAAGCCGAACAAAAATGTAAAACGACCGCCGGCAGTAAAGCAAATGGCGTCTTGCTGGCCCTCGTCGCCGTCGCATTGCTTGCCGCGGGTTTATGGCTCCGGCCGGCATCGCGGCCGGACGAGCCGCCGGCGCCGGCGGCCCCTCCGAAATTCGATGCGCAAGAAAAGCCGGCGTCGATGGAAGCGGCTCCGGTTCATCGGAAACCGGAACCGCGGCAAGCGGCCGGGAAAAGGCGTGCCGAACCGCCGGCGGACGCGCCTGTCGAGGGGACCTTTGAAGATGACGACGGCGTTGCCGTCGGCTCACCCGAAACGGATGAAAACCGTCCGCAGTCCGATGAATTCGCGCCGACCGCCGAACAGGAACTGCACTATGAAAAAATGCGGATGTTCATGGCGGAAGCCAGAGAAAACCTGCCCCTGATCGGTATTCGAGCCTTCGACCCCATCGCGGCGGCTCAAAATACCCATCAATCCGAGAATGTCGCGAATATCGGCGGCGACGCCAAGGCCGCGAAGTCTGTGGAACGCGATCAACGCGGTCTCCGCGACGGCGAGGTCTGGATCCGCATCGACCCGGCCTATTCGTCGACGCACAGAGAAATCATGTCCCGGACTGCGGATTTGTACCGGGCCAACACCGGGTTCACAGACGAGGTGACCGTCGTGGTCTGGGTTGGGGCGCGTCCTTGGGTGCGGCAGGTTTTCGGGCCGTGATGTTCGCAAAAGCATCGCTTTTCCCTGAGGATCGCATGCCGGAGACGCCCGGTAGGGCATGGCGGCCCTTGTCGCGTTTCATTCGGCGGGTAACAATCGCCCCATGCCGATGAAGGCGGGCGGGCAGGGCGGACCGAACAGGCCGTCGAAGAGCGGGTTCGGATTGTTGAACCCCTTGTAGGTGACTTCGTCGGCGATGATCCGCATTTTCTGCTCGGCCTCCCAGTCCGGGCGCCGATACCATCGGTGCTGGAACTGCCGGCAACGGAAAAAGACGCCCCGGCAGTCGAAATTGAACCCGAATCCCGAGGCGTACAGCGGATTGAAAAGGATTTGACCGTCCACATAGAACCGGGAGACGTCTTCCCCCTCGCCGCCCAGTTCGATGGAATCCCGCAACGCCCCGGCAAGCTGGAATTTCAGGAACGGGGCGTCGGTGGCCAGCGTGAAGTTCCAGGCGGCCCGATCCGGGTCGTCTGGGTCTTCCACGAGGGCGATGCTTTCAACGCCGGCCGTTTGGTCGTCTTCGGATTTCGCGGACAGAAAATAGACGGCGCCGCCGTGGTCGCCGGACGCCAGGGCGATGCGGGCGGACCTCTCCCCCTCCCGTTTGAAACGTCCGAAGGATGCGGCTCGCCACGCGTCCCCCTTCGCCCAGTTCGCGGCGTCGATCCATGTTCCTTCGTTTTGCGCCCGCTCGCGGAGTGCGTCCATTTCCATCTCCAATGGCTTCAGGTCGATTTCAGGAACGCCTTCGGTGCAGTGCGCGGTGCAATTGACGATTTCCCCGGTCGCAGTGACGCGCCCGTCGCCCGTGAAATTCTCGGCGCCCTGAAAGCCGATGTCGCCGTTGGCGTGGATCGTGGTGTCATGAAAATGGGGATAATCTTCCGGGAATACGGGATCGACCGTCAGCCCCTCTGCCCCGGCGATGATGTCGTAGCGCTTGAGATACGCCACCGCCGCGGCCCGGACGACCGCAGGCGAAGTCCGGTCGTGAAGGCCGCCGACCAGCAGCGGCTCCGACCGTTCCAGCATCACCATCACGGCGTTGTTGTACTGGCAGCAGTCGCCGTTGACCTTCGGAACCGCTTCATTTTGCACCGTTTCGGGGTTCGGGTCGGTCTCAAAATCCATATAGAAGGAAAAGGATTCGGAATAGACGTTGTTTTCGTCATAATACCCCGGAAACACCTTCAGGACGCCTTCATCATCCGCATCGGGCACGCCGTTTTCGGCGGCGACGCGCCGGGCCGCAGCCTCCGGATCGCTTCCGCACAGCGCGCCGGCGCCGGCCCGGGCAGCCGCTTCCACCGCGTTCCGATACTGGTTTTTTTTCATGTAAAGGTAGCCCGTGTCCATGGCGAATCCCATGATTCCAAGCAGCAGGGTTGAAACGAGGGCCACCGCCACGACGACGGAACCGGCGTCTTCGTTCAACGGCGCCGGAAAACGCCGCAGATCGATTCGGAGGAATGTTGCCGCCATCTTCGTCGCCTACTGCAACCCTCGCAAAGATTGAAGGAGAGCGTCCTCCGTCTCCTCCGGCTCGGTCATATTTTTGAGGTAGCGTTTGTTGTAGATCTGAACGGCCAGTTCGCCCGGCAGGGTGTCCGCCGGCGACGGGTCCGCAGGACCATCGGGATGGAGCACCTGCGCGGAAAATCCGGCCCGGAAGGCCCGGCCGAAATCCGGCGTCATCGTTTCAGGTGCCGGACCGCCGGCGGCGCACCCCGAAAGCAGGCAAACGGCGGTGGCCAAGCTGATCAACGGACCGACGTGTCGGCAGCGACGTCGAGATTGCCGGGTGGAATACATGCGAGTGTTCATGGCGTGACCTCCTTTTTCTCTGTTTGCGCGGCGCCGATCCGGTCCAGGTTGCGTCGGGCGGCCGTCAGACCGGGGTCATGCATTAAAGCCCGACGGAACATCCGCCGCGCCGCATCCGAATGTCCGATGGCGTGGTAAATGCTGCCCAGATTGTTGCAGGCGACGGCTGGCGGGAACCGATTCAGCAAAACGACGAGGGCCTCGTCGTCCCGGCCCATCCGCGCCAGACATTCGGCCAGATTGTTCCGGGACCTTTCGTGGCGGGGATCGAGGCGGAGACACTGCTCGAATCGCTCCCGGGCTTCGGTAAAATCCCGGCGCCGCAGCGCCAGAACCCCGAGGTTGTTCCGGCAGTCGACGCATGCCGGGTCCAGCGCCACCGCTCGCGACAAGGCGATTTCGGCCGCTCCGGACGCCCCCGTCGAGTACAGCGCAATTCCAAGCCCGGCATGGGCCGGTGCATAGCCGGGATCCAGCGCGATGGCCCGCCGGAAGCTGTCGCGTGCCGCCGCGAAATCGCCGGTTTCCCGCAGGCAGATGCCTGTCAGACAATGAATCTCGGGATTCTCCGCTTCGGTTTCAAGGGCCTTCTGAAGCTGTCGCATGGCCACGGCGTAGTGCCCCAGGCGCAACAGATCGCGGGCGAGGGCCAGATGATCGGGTTTCGGCGGTTCTTCCAGCCAGTTCGGCGGAGACGTCGCCTCCGGGGGCTTCAGGCGAGTCGTTTCGGATTCCCGTCCACCGGCGCAGGCCGACAGGACCGCGGTCAGCAGAAGCGGAACCAGCATCTGGAAAGCCATGGAACGTACGGGCATCAGAATCCCCCCTGAATTTTTTCACTGATGTTGATGATCGCCGGTCCTAGGATGACGATGAACAGGGCTGGCAGGATCAGCAGAATCATGGGGAACGCGAGCCGGGTCGATATTTTCGCCCCTTGCTCCTCGGCGATTTGCCGCCGCCGGGTGCGCATGGATTGGATGTGGACCCGCAGCGATTCGGCGATGTTGGTGCCGAATCGCATGGATTGGATCAGTACGCCGACCACGCTGGTCAAGCTCTCCACTCCGTTTCGGTCCGCCAGATTCCTCAGGACGGTCTTGCGGGGAAGGCCGCTTCGGATTTCCAGAAAATACTGACCGAACTCCTCGGAAAGGATCGGAGACACCCCGGCCAGCTCCCGGCCGACCCGGTGCAGCGCCAGGTCGAAGGACAGTCCGGCCTCCAGGCATATGAGCACCAGATCCAGCGTGTCGGGCAGTTCCCGGAAGATCTCCTTCTGCCGTGATTGCACCCGTATCCGCAACAGCAGGGCCGGCAACAGATACCCGGCGGCCAGCGGCGGGAAAGCCATGACGGCGTCCGCAGGGCTCAGGCGACCGGTGAACCCGGCAACCAGCAGATACAGGGCGCCGAGGCCCAGCATAGCCCCCACGCGAACACCGAAATAGATCGTGACGGCCTGGGGATCGCGGAACCCGGCATGATTCAGCATTTGCCGCACGGCCTCGGGCCGAACGGGGGTCGCCGCCTTGCCGAGCGCGCGGGCCGCCCGCACCCAGGGCGACTTGAGACGCGCCACCATGTCCCCAGCCTCCCGCGTGTTGCCGAACAGCCGCCGGGCCAGAACGGCCCGCCAGTATTTCTCTTCCAGGTAGGCGTACCCGGTCATGGTGCCAGCGAACACCAGCAGGAACACTGCGGCGGCGATGAACAGCGGCAGATTCACGGCGTGATCCGCGTCATGGCGCGCATCACCAGAAAGCCGGCCGCTTCCAGGAGAACGGCGATCAGCACCATTTTCCGCCCTGAGGGATGGTGAAAGAGCACGGTGATGTATGCGGGCCGGACAAACCAGAAAAACAGACCTACGCCCAAGGGCAGAACACCGAGAATCAAGGCGGAGGAGCGGCCTTCGGCGGTCATGGCGCGCACCTGTCGTTTGAGGGTGTCTCGTTCCCGAATGAGATCGGAAAGATTGGCCAGCAAACGGGTCAGATTGCCGCCGGTTTCCCGCTGAAGGACGAAAGCGCTGGTCATGAGCTTCACATCGGCCAGCCGGGCAAAGCGGGCCTCGAAGTTCCGGAGGGCGGCGGTGAACGGAATGCCAAGACGGATTTCCTCGTAAATGGTTCGGATTTCGTTCCGCAGGGGCGGCGGGCAGCTTTCGGAGACTTCCTTCAAGGCGTTGTCCACGGATTGGCCGACCCGCAAGGCCCGGACGATCATGTCCAGGGCGTCGGGAAGTTGAGCGGTCAGGGCGTCGTCCCGAAGACGACGCCGCCGGCGCAGGTAGAGAAACGGCAGGCCCGTGCTTACGGCCATGATCAGGACGGAGACCCCGGGGTTGCGCGACAGGCCGAAGGCGACGAAGAAGCATGTCAGGCCAAGGGCCAAGGCCGCTGTCAGAAACCGTTCGGGGGGCATGGCGACGCTGGCCGACAGCAGGCGGGACCGGATTGCCTCGATAGGCAAAGAACGGCCGAAAAACCGGATGCCGGTCGATTGCGGCCCCGCGTGGCCGCTTTTGGCGGCCGGCGATATCGCGTCGAATGCCGCAACGCCGGTACCATCCCCGATCAGCACTCGAACCCGCCGTCGCTGGCGCGTCCGTTGAATCGCTGCGAACAGGACGTATCCGCACCCGATGGCCGACAGGACCAGGGCGAACACACCGATGGCGATGACGATAGGCATCAGGGCACCCGATGCATCCGCTGGAACAAATCGGGCGGCAGGGCAAGACCGTGGGTTCGGATATGCTCGCCGAAAGCCGGCTTCCGGCCGGCGCCTTCGAATCGGCCGATAATCCGACCGGTCTCGTCGACCCCTTCCTGCTGAAAGATCACCAAGGGCAGCACCGACACCGCGTCCCCGGACATGCCACAGACTTCGGAGATGGACATAATCCGGCGGACCCCGTCGGGCAGCCGCGCCAGTTGAACGATGACATGAATAGCGCTGGCGGTCAGCCCTCGGAGGGCGCGTTCCGAGAAGAGAGCCGTGCCCATGCCCGACATGACCTCGATGCGGGAAAGCGCGTCTCGGGGCGTGTTGGCGTGGATGGTGCTCATGGAGCCGGGATGACCGGTGTTCATGGCTTGGAGCATGTCCATCACCTCGGCCCCCCGGGCCTCGCCTACGATGATCCGGTCGGGGCGCATCCGCAGGCTGTTTTTCACCAGATCGGTCAGGGTGACCGCACCCTTGCCCTCCACATTGGGCGGGCGGGATTCCAACCCCACCACATGGGGCTGGTTCAACCGGAGTTCGGCGCTGTCCTCGATGGTGACGATGCGCTCGGCCGGGGGAATGTAGCCGGAAAGAATGTTGAGCAGGGTGGTCTTGCCCGCTCCGGTGCCGCCCGAGATGAGGATGTTGAGTTTGGCGCGCACCGCCGCTTTCAGAAAGGCGTCCATGTCCGGCGTCAGGGCCTTGGTGACCAGAAGATCCTGAATGGACACCGGCGTCCGACCGAATTTCCGGATGGAGACCACAGGCCCGGACAGGGCCAGCGGCGGAATGATGACGTTGATGCGGCTGCCGTCGGGGAGCCGTGCGTCCACCATGGGCGAGGATTCGTCCACCCGACGGCCGACGCCGGAGACGATTCGGTCGACGATCTGCATGAGGTGGTCGTCGTCCCGGAACTGGATCTCGGTTTCTTCCAGGATTCCCCGGCACTCCACGTAGACCCGGGCGTGTCCGTTGATGAGAATGTCTTGAATCGATTCGTCCCGCATGAGGACCTCGATGGGACCCAGTCCCAGGATCTCGTCCATGAGATCGGCCACGAGATCGGCCCGCTCCCGCAGGTTCAGGGGCAGTCGGCGAGCTCGGGTGATATGCTCCAGGCTGGTCCGGACGGCTTCGGCCAGGGACTCCCGGGGCAAGTCCGCGACCGAAGCGATGTCCAGCTCTTCCACCAGCCGGAAATGCACTTGATTTTTCAGCGTGTTGTAGGTCTGACGGTCCAAGCGGGCACGGGCTTCGATCCGTTCCCGGTAGTCGGCCCAAGACGCGTCCGATTTGAGTCGTTCGCTCAGTTTCATGACGCGCGTTTCCTTTTCCGGCCTCATGACAGGCGCGTCCGCCCGGGCCACCGGAACCAGCCCCGCCTTGCGCCGTCGCCGGGCATGCCGGTGAGCCGCTCCGCCAGACGTCGCACATCCCGGGTGATGCGGCGCCGGGGAAACGCCGCAGCCAGCGGCTCGCCTTTTCGAAGGGACCGAGTCAGGGTCGCCCTGTCGTCGGCGATGCTTTCGTAGAGGGGGTGTTTTAGGATCATCCGGACATCTTCGGGCTTCAGCACGTCGCTTCTGTCCAGGCGGTTCAGAACCACCGAAATCCGTTCTTCGCCGTAATTGAGTTCGTGAAAGAACGCAAGGATCTGCCGCGCGCTTTTCAACGAAACCAGATTCTGAACCACCAGGACCACCACCCGGTCGGCTGCGTCCACCGTCGCCAGGGTCCGTTCCGAAAAATCATGGGGCAGGTCCACGACGATATGGAAAAAATGCTCTTTGAGCAGCGCAAGCATGTCGCGGATCTGATCCCGATGCACCCGTTCGGCGTCGCTGATCTCCGCCGGCGCTGGCAGCACGTAGAATCCCCGGGGATGCCGGGTGATCGAAGAGAAAAGCAGGTTTTCGTCCATCCGCGACAGATCTCGGATCAGATCGAATGGGGTGAAATCCGGCGCGATGCTGATGAAGGACCCGACGTCGCCCATGTAAAGGTTCAAATCCAGCAGCAGCACCCGCCCCGGGGTCAGGGTCTGGATCTGGTCGGCCAGGTTCACGCTCAGGGTGGTCGTTCCCTGGCCGCCCTTGAGACTGAACACGCCGTAGACGAATCCGTTTCGCCCCTCGTCCGGACCGTGCCCCATGAATCGCCGGAGAGACGGCAGAAAGCGGCCGTCGCTGTTGGCGGACGGCAGAATGACGTCTCGGACCCCGAGACGCAGCCCCGTCAGGATGAGATCCGGGTCCTTCCGATCCGCTATGATGAAAACGCCGGTGTCCGGCCGGGTGCGCCGGACTTGGCGCACCAGGGAGAAGCCCGCATCGGTTTCGTCGGTCGGTGCGTCCGGAACATGAACGAACAGGGCCTGTCGTTCGCCCCCTTCCAGGGCGGCCAGAAGATCCGGGGCCGATCCGGTGACGGTTTCGATTCGGCAAATCGGTCGGACCTCGTCGGCGATGGCCTTCCCCAAAGCGTCGTCCCGGGTGTACACGAATCCCCGGACGCCCTTCCGCGTCGCGGCATTCTCTGTCGAAGCGTCATTTTGCAAAACCGGTGCCTCCGATGATTTCGGCGCCGGACGGGTCGCCGTCGATGGCGCGAGCCGTTTCAGCGCGATTTTTCAGAAAAAAGTCAACGTCGCTCACCGGCGCCATTCGGTCCGCCCCCGGCAGCGGCGGCACTTCGTCCGGGTTGAGCGCCCGGACCAGACGAGGGGTGACGATGATCATCAGTTCGGACTCGTTTTTCTGGAACTCCTTGCTGGTGAACAGAGCGCCCAAGTAAGGGATGTCCCCGAGAAAAGGCACCTTGCGAACGGTCGTGAACAGATCCTCTCGCAGAAGCCCGGCCATGACGAATGTCTGACCGTCCTTGAGCTGGAGGGTGGCGGCGCCGCGCCGGGTTTTGACGCCGGGCACCGAAACGCCCCCGGCCGTGACCGACAGGGAATAGTCCACGTTACTGATCTCCGGTTCCACCTGAATGGTGATGGTTTCCGGCCCGACCACCATGGGGGTGAATCGGAGCATGATGCCGAAGCTCTTGAACTGGACGGTGACCTGGTTGTCCCCGCCCTGGACGGGCACGGGGAATTCGCCTCCCACGAGGAAGCTGGCCTCCTGACCGCTCATGGTGACCAATGTCGGGCTGGCCAGGAGCCGCGCCAGATTCTGGCCCTTGAGCACGCTGAGGATGGACAGGAAATCATCGCTCAGGGAATGGACGGCCACTTGGAAGGCCGTAGCGAAAGGGGAGGCCAGAGCGGTCTCGGTGAGCAGCTCGCGGGCCAGGGTGTCGATGGTCTGATCGGCGATCTCGGTGGTGGTGGTTGTGGTGATCTCGCCGGTGGCGGGATTCATGACCGACGTTGTGCTGGTGACGGGCAGCTGCCCGCCCACCCGTCCTCGGTAAGCGGTGGCGGCGTTGGACAGGCCGCCCGAGGGGAACACCCCGACGGTCCAGTCCCGGTTGGTCAGAAATCCCAGCCCCATCTGCTTCATGCCGGTCCGGGACACTTCGGCGACGCGAACCGACAACTGGACCTGCTGGGCGCCCCGCACGGTAATAAGATTGGTGTAGGCCTTCACGAAACTGCCCACCACCTTGAGCACCCGGTCCAGGACTTCGGGGCCGTCCACCTCGCCGTGGAGGATCAGCCCCTCCTGCCCCTGACGTATTCGGATATCGGCCCGGGGGGCGATCTCGGCCAAGGTGTCTCGGATGATCTGAATCACGTCCACGGGGACGAAAACCCGAATTTCGAAGGTCTCGACGGTCTCCTCGTCGTACCAGACGATGAGGTTGGTCGCGCCGAGCTTGTCCTTGGCGATGAAAAGAATCTGCGTCGGGGTCACCAGATGGTAATCGGCGATCTCGGGATCGGCGATGGAAATCCGCGTCATCGCTCTCTCGGTGCGGATCAGCCGGGATTTGTGCTGCTCTATGTCGATGCGGCATCGCGACGGGTCGCCGTCTCCGCAGGGTTCCGCGTGAACGGTCTGAAACGGGCTCAGGCAGAGGGCGAGCAGGATGCACAGGTTTCGGATCATCGGAAGCATATCGTCATGTCCGTCAGCGGTAAAACATCTGTTCTTTGCGCAGGGGGCCGCGGATCATGTCCACCCGCATGTAAACTCTTTGTTCGCTCAGCAGATCCAGAAGCTCCGCCCCGGACGTCCGCACCCGGTTCCGATCGCCCTGATTCCGGGCGATCAACCGGATGACGTTGCTGTCCTGCTTGGAATCGGCCAGCACGGTCAGCCGTTCCGCGTCCGCCGGAGTGACTTCGAGGGTGACCCGGTTCACGGACTGGTTCCGGTCGTTTTCCCACGCCAGACTCAGGTTTGTCGCCACAATTCGCAGATCCTGAAACTGTATCCGGGAATTGCGGTGGGTCTGCCGGAGCACGGCTTCCTCACCCGGCTGGTTCTGGGACTTGAGACTGATGTTTCCCCAAGTGCAGGTCACGATCACATCCACACGGTCGCCGGGCCGGAACGCCCCGGCCACCCCGTCGGTGGGCGCCACGTTCAAGGTGATGGCCCGCATGCCCGGCGCGATCAACCGGGCCATGTCCCGCTTCTGCTGCGCGTATTCGTGGCGGCCACCCGCCGGGGCGAAGGCGGTGGCCTCGGTTGCGGTCGGACCTTCGTCCTCGGGATGGCGCAGGACCAGCCGGATGGCGGCCGCCGGGTCCGCCGCCGCCAGATCCGCAGCCTGCCGAAGGGTGACCGCCAAGGTGACGGATCTGTTGCGGCCGCTCCGTCCGCCGGATCCTTTGTCTTCGCTCACGTCCAGAACGCGAACGTCCGAGATCAGCACCCTTGACACGCGGCCTGCCGGGAGGTCGGGTATGGGTGTGATCGCCAGCACGTCCACCCGGTCGCCGGACGTCAACTCTCCGGGCATGCCGGATTCCGTGTCCAGCGACAGTGCGACGGCCCTCATGCCGGGCGCGATGGTCTGGGCGAAGGTTTCGGGCGGGAGCGGTTCCGGAGGCGGTTCGTCGGGTGGTGCGACGGCGACGGGGGGCTTCGCCTGTTTTTCTGGACGGCTCAGATAGCGGTACACGCCGTAGGCCGCCAACGCCGCCAGGCTCAATGACAGAAGCAGGGCGATTGCGCCCCTCAATTGTCTCACGAGATTGCCTCCATGGGGCGGGGGGTCACGGAAAGGCCATGACCGATTTGGCGGCGTAGGTCGCCGGCAGCATGGTGCGTCCCAGGTAACCGGTGACAGGCCGGTAGGGCGCGTCGATCACAGCCACCGTCACTCGCCGGGGTTTCTTTTCATCGGCCGGCAGAACGCGGATGGCGATGTGGCTGTTTTCCAGTCCGGGATGAATCCAAAGGGAGTCTTCGAGCGCTTCCCGAGCGAACACGACCGGATCTTCGGCCGCATGGGTATCGGTTTCCCATTCACGTGCTTTGACCGCAGCCCGCGCCCCATCGGCCACCGCATTGCTCGCGACGATGCAGTGGGTCAGGTACCAGCCATATTCAATGGTCGCGAATACGATGAGCAGCATTAGCGGCGCCGTCAGGGCGAACTCTATGGCCGCAACACCGCGCTGATTCCGGAGGGTTTGCCGCACCAGTGCGCTGAGATCCGATTTCAAGGCAACCCCCATATCCGGAAAATCAAGTATCCGGCACTCAGGGCCACGGCAAAGGGAATACCCGGATGCGGTTCGGCAAGGCGCGTTTTCGACTTGGTGCCAGGTGCCATGAACCGATATCGTCGCATTGCCAGAAAACCTGCCATGATCCCTCCGACGGCGGTGGCGTACAAAAATACCCAAAGGGTGGTGATCGGCCCGAGCCAGGATCCGAGAGCGGCCAGCAATTTGACATCCCCCGCGCCGGTCCAGCCTTGAAGATAGGGCGCCATGAGCAGTAGCCCGCCCACCAACAGGCCGAAAAAAGCAAAGCCCGGCCCGCTTGCGCTCATTAAATGGTAGACAAGGCCCCCGCCGACCCCGCTGATGGTTATCGCATTGGGGATCGCTCGCCGATGCAGATCGGTGAATACGGCCGGAGCCAGGAGGATAAGACAAGCCGAAGTCGCGGGAGACCAATGCTGCATCATGGATTGGATTGGTCATTGCTGGATTTGACATCCCGGGCCGCGTTGCTGAGCTTTTCGGCGATGGCGTCGAACAGCTCCTTGAGGTTGTCGCCGAACAGCCCCAGCACCGCGACCAAGAGCGCCGCCATCACGCCGGCGATCAAGCCGTATTCGACGGCCGTGACTCCGGATTCATCATCCCAAAACTCTTTCAATAAATGTATCATCGCTTTGTCTCCTTGCACGGTGCCGGTCGGGCCCGGGCCGGGCTCGGAAAAAAAATCCCGGCCGGCGATACTGCAGTACCGAGGTCCATTGAAGGCACCGTAAGATTCGTTGCAAGTATTGCGCAGTCGAGGGTAAAAGTCAAGTGTCGTGGTAGACGCCTGAGGCCTCTCGAAAAGGAAACGCACGGACAGGCGGCGCCCCCCTCCGGAACCTATTTCTCTTTTGAGCAGGATTGACCAACATTTCAAATAGATAGTTGGTCAACGAATTTATCTTCGGCAAAGGGAAGCGGAAAGCGCAAAAAAGTACCACAAATAATTTTATTTTCTCCCGGAGGATCTTCTTATGGTGGATCTCTTCAGGTTATCTCAAGTTCTCTGGAGGGATGTCAACGGCTGCGTTTGAGGGAGTGTCGGTAGTCGGATGGGGACTGTTTTTCAAGGCGTTTGAAAACCCTCGAAAAATAAGAGAGGTCGTTGAAGCCCACGGCATAGCAGGCCTCGGAAATATTGAGTTTATCCTGCCGCAGCAGATCCTTGGCTGCCTCGATGCGTACGCGGTTGAGGTACTCCTTGAAACTGCATCCCAGAGCCGATTTGAAAAGGCGGGAGTAGTAAAATTTGCTCATCGCGCAAGCCGCGGCGGCATCTTCCAGGGTGAGCGGATCCGCATAATGGGCTCTGATGAAAGAGACAGATTCTTTCAATTTGGCCGGTAAGGCGCTGCACTCAGCCGAAGGACATACGGCGGCATCCATCCTCCCATTGACGATGAGATAGGCCTGACGCATGCGCGCCATGGCCTCCCGGTAAAAATAGTCCTTGAATGCGGCATTACGACTCGTGAGGCTGAAAAAGTCCACGACAGTAAGCGCGAAAACCAACAAACGGTTCACCGCCCGCACCCCGAAAATAGAGCCCCCATCGCAGAGCACCGTCGTAAATCCGTAAATGTCGCCCGGTCCCAGGCCCTGTAGGACGATCTCCACACCGATAGCGTCACGACTGACCAGCTCGACATTTCCGTGGACGATCAGTTCAATGCTCGCAAAGGGTTGATCCTGTGCCATGGGGAAACTGCCGGCGGCATGGACAAGCGGAACAGCTCGGTCCGCGAGCCATTCCATCTGCTCGCTGTTCAGGCAGCAGTATGGGGGGCGCGTGTACCAGCGCTCCAGAAACCCAGCCACCCGCACCTTTTTTCTTACGGCATCCATTGTGTCGGCGGTCGGTGTCCTTGGCGATTCGTCCCTACGGCGTGGTCTTCTCACACCTTTGCGTTCATGACATACCCCAGAAACCGTTCCTTCGGTACGAGCGTCAATGCCCGCTGGACACCCGGCATTCGGGTATGGCCCTCGCGGACGACGATGAGTACAGCATCTACGAAGGGGGCAAAAGCGACGGCATCGGCTACCGTCAGGAGTGGAGGGACATCGAAGAAGACAAAGCGGTCCGGGTAGCGCGTCTTCATTTCCTGCACGAGGACTTGCATCCGTTGGGAGCTCAGCAGTTCGGTGCTGTCCTGAATGGTGCGCTTCCCGGAAATGACGGTCAGTTTTTCGATGCCAGGCCAGATGATAATATCGTGCATGGGGTGATCGTCCAACAGGTAGTCCGCCAGCCCCAGACGGCCGGCGAAACCCATCCGTTGGTGGATGGCCTGCTGCCTGAGGTCGCAATCCACCAGGATCGCCGTATGGCTGTATTCCCGGGCGAAGGTGATGGCGAGATTGATGGCTGTCGTGGTCTTGCCGTCGCCGGCCTCTGGGCTAGTGATCATCAGGGTGTTCCAGCCGTTGGCCTGCATGCGATGCAACACCTGGGTCCGCAGCAGCTTATATTGCTCGGTCTCAGGCCGATCGGAGTGCATTGCCACGATACGGTTGCTTTCCAGCACGTGCATGTCCAGCGTCGCCGGCTGGGAGACGGTGTAGTTGGGCGAGAACCATCCGGATTTGCCACCGGAGCCGGGCGGCGGTGTTGTCGCGGTCTTCGCCGAGAGAACGGCATGGGTTCCTTTTCTTTGCATCAGTAGTTTCATCATGGCATCGCCTTTCTGGTCATTAGATACCGCTTCGATTGCTAAATGCCCAGCCGCCGCGAAAGCTTGGCCCAGAAGATATCCAGATCCATCACCAGGAAATGGAAAAGGATGGGTACGGCCACTATAAGGCTCAGCAGCGCCAAAATTCTGAGCCCACCGCGGCGCTTCTGCCGAGCCGCTTCATCCGCGGTGATGATCACCGGTATGGCCGCCAGCACCGCTCCGCCCGTATGTCGGGTGAGCAGCTCCGGGCTGTACACGGCGGTGTCGGTGAACTCCCTGAGTGCGGCGAGTCCAACCCCTGCGCCGATCCCCAGCACGAGACCGATCAGGGCGATCGCCAACCGGTTTGGCTTGTGAGGTTTCTGCGGTAGACGGGCCGGGTCGATGAGGGTGAAGCGTTCACCCTTCTGATCCTTCTCCAGCCCCTGGGCCACCTCGGCCTCCATGGTTTTCTGAAACAGGTCGTTGTATTTCAAGCGGGTGTTGGCCTGGCGGGCCAGCAGCGCGTTGTAGTTCTCTTCCACAGCCGGGGTGGCGGCGATGCGCTTTTTGTAAGCCGCGGCCGTTTTCTCGAATTTGGCGATCAAGCGGTCGATGGTGCCGATTTCCGAACGTACGCCGCCTAGCTGGGCCGAGAGGCTGATGTAGGCGGGATTTTCCGGCGTCTCCTCCGTATCGCCCCGTTTGCGGGAATAGTCCACGCCCTCGGCATCCAGGCGTTGCTTGATCCGATCGATTTCCTGGCGTGTCTTGGCGACGTCCGGGTATTCGTCCGAGTAGCGGGTCTTCAGCGAAATGAGCTGAACCTCGAGCAGCTCCAAGCGCCGGATGTCTTCGTCTTTTTCGGCGATCCAGTTTCTCTGCCACTTGGGGGAGGTGGTGGAAAGCTCCGCCTGGAGATAGCCCTCGCGTTGCTTTAGAGTGCGCAGGTTCTCCTGCAGACGTTCGATGCTGCGCTCGATGTTGCTGAGCTCCTGCATGTTGAGCTGCATCATCTCGGGCAGTTCGTTGATGTGGGCCTGTTTGAAGGCCGCGATCTCGGCTTCTATCTGCTCCATTTGCTGCTTGATCCGCTGCCTTTCTTCCCGCAGGAATTCGGATGTCTCCGATGTCTGGCGTTCACGCACCCGGAGGTTCTCTTCGAGAAACAGCGAGGTGAGCTGGGTGGCCACCTTCTGGACCGTGTCGGGCGACTCCCGGGCCTCGTAGGACAGTGTAAAGGCGATGGTCGCCATGGTGGCCCGACCGGTGCGCCGATCCATGACCTCGGTGCTGATGGGATCGAGCAACACATCCTCACGCATTTTCTCGATGATCTCTTCGGTGGTCAGGCGACCGCGGTCGTCAGCGTAGAGGTTGAAGCGATCGATCGTCTCCAGCAGGCGGGTGGTGCTCATGATGCGCTGATTGATGCTTTGCAGCCGTTGCTCCACAAAGCTGGTGACCGTGGTCACCACGAAATCCGACGGAATCTCCTGCTCTTCGATGAGAATGGTGGCCGTGGACTTGTAGACCGGCGCCAACGCCAACGCCACGATCACAGCCAGGGCGAAGACAATTGCGGCCGGCATGACAAAGCTCCAGCGGCGGCGCTTGAGAATGGCGATCAGATCGCTGAGATTGATAGCTTCCTGTTCCTGTTCCATAGATTTCCTGAAGAGAAAGTTTGGAGAGTTAAGAAAGTTAAGTTAGTTTAGATGGTTAAAAAAAGCATCAAGCTGAAAGGAAAACCATCAGAACACCAGATACATCAACAACTGAGAAAGTCATGCAGTTTTTGGTTTTCCTTTGAGCCTTGACGCTTTGAGCTTTGAGCTCAGGGCCGCAGGCCCTGTCACTCCCACATCGGCAGATTGTAGACCATTTCGAGCATCACCTGGTTGCGCTCGGTGGTGGTGTCGTTTTCCCGGTCCTTTTCCCAGGTGTAGCGATAGCTTCCCCGCAGGGACCAGTCCTGGTTGAAACGGTAGAGCACCTGGGGGAGGGCCACGAAGACGTCCTCGTCGACATCGTTGACACCGACGGTGTCCCGGTCGCTTTGGTTGATGAAATAGCGCAGGTGCAGCATGCCCCGCCACTCCCAAGTGAACCAGTGGCGCCAATCGAAGCGGGCCTCGGTACGCTCAACGGTCTGGTTCTGGCCGCTGGAGGCGGTGATTTCCTGGCTGAGGGCCGCCTCCCAATTGGTCTTTTCGCTTTCATAGGCCAGGGACAGGCGCCCGCTGCCGCCCCAGTCGCTGCTCGTCTCGGTGTCCCGCACCACAAAGAAAAAACCCGCAATGGGCGCCGGCACCAAACGCGTTTCCGGGTATTCGCTTTCGGTGTAACGGGGCCCCGCGCCCAACAGCAGGGTGTAGGCTTCGTGAAATTGGGTGCTGAAGCCGAGGTTCAGGTAGTAGGAGTCGGTTTCGCTGGTTTCGTAGGTGTAGTGATAGTAGCCAAGGTTGACGCGGCCATAGGTCGGCAGGTTGAAGAAGCGCAGAGCCCGGGAAAGGCTTAGGGTCCCGCCGTAAGCCTCCAGGTCGCGGAATTCTTCCTGAAAAGCGGGATCTTGCTCGTAGTCGTCGTTCCAATAGGCGGCTGAAAAGTTCAAGGCAGTAATCTCCGTCAGCAGGTATTCCCAGGACGTTTGCGCCTCGAAGCGCACGCGCTCCTCGTTTCCGAAAACCACGCCGGTGGCCTCGGCCTCCCGGTCCCGCCGGTAGTCCCGGATGTAAACCCCGGCAACCCCGCCCTTGAGCCGCGGGTTGAGGCGGTAGTCCAGGCTGAGGCGGTAGTCCTGGTCCACGTCGTCCAGTTCGCTGTTGTCGAGGTAGGTGTAGCCCTCCCAGCGCCCTATGGCATGGGTCTGCAGGCGCTCGGTCTCGTAGCCCAGGTCCAATCCAAAGGTACCGGTGTTGATGAAGTCCGATTCAGTGTCCCGGGCATCGAAGAAAATGTTGTCATTATATTCCTCGCTCACCTCGAACATGAGTTTCAGCCGGCCCGGATCAGCGGCGGTCCGGCCGGCCAAAAGCATAATCAAAAAGCCGGCCAGCAGTAGAACAGCGGCAACTGTCGGACCCGCCATGGACCGGGAGGCGCTTGGTGGTGTGATCATGCGCGGCGGGTCACCTTCTCTTCCGGTGGGCTTCTGCGCATCTCACGGCACCACCATCACATCGCCGCGTTTCATTGCGATGTTGTATTCAAGGTGGCGGCCCCGGCTGACGTCGTAATAGGGAAAATCATAAACAATGGTCCGATCCGTCTCTTCGCGAAAGATTTGGATCTTGTTGCGTTTGGCAAAGGAGTTGGGCCCACCGGCCATGGCTAGGACCTGGAGAGCGGTGGCGTTGCTGTTGAGTATGACCCGCCCCGGGGAGTTCACCCGCCCGATGACATACACGATCATGCTGTTGACCTGTTGAACGGAAACCGAGAGCACGGGGTCGGGCGCGTATCGGATGATGCGCTGTGTCAGCTCGGCCTGAAACTCGTCTACGGTGCGGCCGCCGGCCGTCAATTTGCCCACCAGGGGAAAGAAAATCGTTCCGTCCGGCAGCACCGGCAACTGTTTGGTGAGCGCCTCGTCCTTCCACACGGCGATCTCCAGAATGTCGCCGGGTCCGATACGGTAAGCAGGCGGTTGCACCTCAGTGGGGATTTCCATCGCTGGGGGCGCAGGGGTGGGCGGTGCTTCCTGTGCAGACGCCATCGTCCATGTCAACAAGTCGATGGCCAGAACGAAGAACATAAAGGTTAAGGCCGGGCGGCTCTCACGGAACCATCCGAAACATTTCGCTGGTGTAGTGATGCGGCAGAACAATGGCGTGTCTCCTTTTTTCCGATGGGGTTGTAAGGGCCGGTCCGCCGGCCATTTCCGCCGGCCGTGCCCCTTCGCATACCTAAAGTGTCGGATACCTTCCCGTCCATTTCGATTCGACTAAACTTATCTGAATCAGAGCCCCCCTGGCTTACTCATCACGATTTCCCATTGCTGGGAGATAACTATGGCTCGGATTTCAGCTTGATCAGCAATTGCTCCGCGGCAGCGCGGCCGTGGAAGTCCTCCGCTGTGTTCAGGGCTTTATCGAGCGCCGAGCGGGCCTCCATGTTGCGCCCGTCGGCATGCAACACGACGGCCAGGTGATAGTTCAGCAGAGGGCTGTCCCGGTTTTTTTCGAGCGCGTTTTCAATGTGGTTGAGGGCGAGGGGCAGATTCCCCTGGCGATAGGCGACCCACCCCAGGGTGTCAAGAACCACAGGGTTCTCCGGCTGCAGTTTGAAAGCCTGCTTGGCCAGCTGCGAAGCTTTTTCCAGGTCGGCTGCATGGGGCGCGCTTTCTGCGATTAGATAGGCCAGGTTATTGGCGGCCGGCCACATGTCGGGATTGGCTTCGAGCGCCCGGCCGTAAAGCGTCTTGGCCTTGTCGCGGTTTCCGCGCTGCTCGTAAAGATTGGCCAGGGTGATGTAGGCCGACTGGTTTTGGGGATTGGCGGAGATGGCCGCCTCCAGTTTGGCGACGGCCTCCTCCGTTTTACCCTGGAGGAGATAGACGCGCACCAGCCCGTTGTGCGGCAGCGCCCAAAGGGGCTGGATGGCGATGGCCCGGTTGAAGGCATCGATGGCTTTGCCGTAGTCTTTTTTCACGGTCAACACGCTTCCCAGCGCATTGTGAGGGAAAGCATTTTCCGGTGTCCGGTCAATGGCCTCACGGCAAAGGGCGACCGCCTGGTCGATCTGGTTTTGCGCCAGGTGCAGGCGCACCAGATTGGTGAAAAGAGGCACCGACGTCGGGTTCTTCTGGAAGCCTTTTTGCAGGGCTGCCAGCGCATCGTTCTTACGGTCTTTACGCAAATACAGCTGGCTGAGTTTCAGATAGCCAGCCGGGTGCTGGGGAGCCTGCTCGCAGATGATTTGATAAGTTGCCTCTGCCCGCTGCACCTCGCCCCGGGCCGCCAGCAGGTCTCCCAGCATGGCCCGTACGCGCTGGTCCTGGGGGGCGATGGCCAGGATCTTGTTCAGCTCGGCTTCGGCTTCGTCATATTCCTGGCGGGAGGCGTTCAGGCGAGCCAGTGCCAGCCGCAGCTCCTTGTTGTCGGGGTGGCTTCTGGCCGCGTTTCGCAATGTATCGAGCGCCAGGGCCGGCTCCTTATTCATCAGGTGGGCCTGGCTCAGCTGCAGATGGGCGGCGATCAACTCCGGTCTTTCCGCCGTGACCATGCGGAAGGCCGCGATGGCGGCCAGACCGTCGCCCGCCATGAGGCGCAGGCGGCCTTTCAGCATTTGGGCCTCGATGTTTTTGGGGCTTTCGGACAGAACTTCATCCACCAACTTCTCGGCCCTGCTGGGGTCTTGACGTTTGAGGCAAACCTGGGCCAGGGCGTTTTTTACACGCAGGTTGTCCGGGCTGGCCGGATCTTTGTCGATGGTCAGGGCTTTTTCAAGGACGGTGACAGCCTGGTCTGTGCGATTGGTGTTTGTGTAAATTTCCGCCAGGAAAAGGCGCAGGCCATGGCTGGCCGGGTTGATGCGAATCCCTTCATGGAGAGCTTGTTCGCATCTTTCTGAATTGCGGGACTGCAGCCAGAAACGCGCCACCTGCAACCGGGTTTCCTCGTTGGCCGGATCGACCTGGACCAGGGCCTCCAGGGTTTCCGCCATGGCCTGGGGCTGCCCGCTTTCGCGGTAGAGTCCGGCCAGTGTCAATTTGTGGGCGATTCTGTCGGGCTCCAGGATGATGATCTGCTCGACCTGTGCGATGGCCTTCTCGAATTGGCGGTTGCCTGCATAATAGCGCGTCAGGATGAGGCGCAGGGCCAGGGAATCCGGATTGGCCTCGAGCCCCTTCTGCAGGATGGCTTCGGCTTCCTGGTTTCGGCCTTGTTTGTTATGCAGAGAGGCCAGCATGACATAAATATCCGGTTCGGTTACGCCATCCGCCAGAAGAGCCTCCAGTGCCGCCTTGGCCGGTTCCGGCTTTTCTTCGGCCATCAGAAGCGCTGCGTCCAGGGTCCGGTAGTCAACGTTGGCGGCATCCTTCGCGAGCAGCAGGTCGGCCTTCTGGCGGGCGCGTTCCACGGCTCTGGCTGCCATGAAGAGTTTGCCGAGTTGCAGGTGGGCCTGGGCGTGCTCGGGGTTGAGCTCCACAGCCTTGTTGAGATAGCCGAAGGCCTGTCGGAAGCTTTTCTCTTTGAGCTCGACCTGACCCAGCATGTAGTAGGCATCGGCGAATTCGGGATCGATCTGCAGGGCGTTTTTGAATTCCAATTTCGCCCTGACATAATCACCCTGTTCGAAGAGGGTCTGTCCCTTGTCGAAGAATTTCTGTTTCTTTTTCTCGGGGCCGCTGCAGGCGCTGAATAACAGGGTCAGCAAGGCCAGTATGGATACGAGTTGGACACATCGATGGGACATGGGGGTAACCTCCGTTCTGGTAGGATCAGAGAATAGAATTGGTAGCGCAGAAATATGCTTTTCCATTTTCTGTCTTTAGATAAGGTACTTCACTGTGACAGTTCCCAGCGCAACCGCTGCGATCAAGACCTGACCCTTGAGCTCGCCGCGCAATTCGCCCATCAGCACCTCGTAACCGAAGATCAGCACAATGATCTGGGCGGCGAGCATCCCCATGTCGAAGTTTTGGATGCGAGCGCTCGTGATGCTGGGGACCACCAGGGCGATAAAGAGCACCAGGAAATCCATGGGTGTGGTCTTGAAGCCTTTGCGCCGCCGGGTGAATTTGAGCGTCAGAAACACGAACGCCACGACCACTCCGTAGGCCAGATGATAGAGGCGCTGAATATTGAGAGGGCGCTCGGCGGCGCCGCTTTCGGCCATATACACCAGAAAGGGTATCACCAGGTAGAGGCCGATGCGCATGACGGTTGTGCAAAGCGCAGGGCGAAAGCACAGCACGACTATGAGCAGCACGGCCATGGCGCCTGTCAGGATCGCGAAATATCCGGGTATGCCGTCACTGAGCAGACAGCTGGCCATGAGCAGCGCCGGCAGGCCGGCTTTCAGAAAGCGGAAGCTTAAAGCGATGACGATCTGCCGCTCCTTTAGGCCCCTGAGACGCCCTTTGATGATCTTGTCGAGGAATTCCGTGCGGGCCAACTGCCACTGCCGTCGCTCCAGGAGCGTGAAGGTGGCGATGATCGCCCCGGAGAAAACCGCGTAGAAGAGCAGCAGAAACCATTCGGAATGGAACCGGAATTGGATGGCCGCCAGGATCAGCATCGACTGGAGCACGTAGATCGTGAGGACGGCTTCGGTGTGGTAGAGGCCGAGCTTCATCAGCTTGTGATGGAAATGGTTTTTGTCCGGCTTGAACGGGGAGCGGCCTTTGACGATGCGCTCGGTCATGACGGTCAGGGTGTCCAGAATGGGAAATCCCAGCAGGATGAGAGGCAGCAGCGGGCTCAGGGGCTGATTGCCCTGGGTGATGTGAAGGGAGAGGCAGATGGCCAGGAACCCCAGAAGCTGGCTGCCGGTGTCCCCCATGAAGATCACGGCCGGGTAGGTGTTGAAGCGCAGGAAGCCGAAGATGGCGCCGATGACGGCCACCGAGACGCTCAAGGCAAAATAATTGTCTGTAGTGTAGGCCAAAAAACAGATGCAAATGAAGGTCATCAGCATGATCCCGCCGGCCAGTCCGTCCAGTCCGTCGGAGAGATTGATGGCGTTGGTGACGCCGACGATGGTCAGAAAAGTCAGCGGAACCGCCAGCCAGCGCGGCAGCAGGACGCCCTCGGGCAAACAGGCGCCCAGGCATTTAAGTGAAAGCCCGCCATAGGAAATGACGATGAACGCCGCGACCACTTGGGCGGCAAATTTGACTCGGTAATCGAGTTCTCGAATATCATCGACAAACCCGAAAACCACGATGACACCGGAGCCGATCAGAAGTGCATTGATGAAGGCGTCGGAGGGGGGCCAAAAAAGCACCGGGACGAGAGCACCCAAAGCCATGGCGATCCCGCCGATTCTGGGGATGGGGGTGCAATGCACCTTGCGTTCGCAGGGTATGTCGACGCAGTCCGCCCGAACGGCCCAGCTCTTGAACATAGGGATGAGGCTCAAGGTTATGAACAACGAAAGCATGAGGGAAGACAGATAAATCATCTCGCTGCGATGCTCCCTCGCAAGCCGGCCCCGCGGGACAAGGCGTAACGGCCCATGCCGCCATCCCGGGAAGCGATGACGATCCGGCGCGACAGGAAGTCGTGCATGGCCGACGTCATGTCCCTGACAAAGCCATCCATGCGGTTTTCGGCATCCCGTAAGGACTCCCCGCTCTTGATCGGCGTGATGGTGCGGATGAAGAGGTCGTGGGTGTTGTCTCTCTTAAGCGCGTGCAGGGCCAGGTGGAATCGGTTGATGTTCTTGTCGTGGGTCGCACGATCCTTGGTTTGAAACCAAAAGTAAACGAGCTGTTGGACCCCCATCTGCTCCACGATCATCTTGGTGGCCGTCAGCGCCCCGAAATTCTCCACACCCTCGATGCGATGGACGGATTGATCGAGGCTGCGCCATCCCGAGGAAGGCAGGCAGACGGTCGGACTGTGGAAAAAATTTTCGTTTTCCATAAAAGAGGATCCCCGGTACCCGATGTAGAGGGAAACCCCTTCGTCATGGCTGTTGCGGTAAAAGGCTTGAAAGGCTTCCTCTGCGCCGGAGGCTTCGATAATGACGGGATCGATAGGCTGTGCCTGCCCCTGCCAATCATCGATACGGAGCGGAAACGATGCGATGCCCCCCTCGAGGGTGATCGGCGGCAGTGCACCCGTGGTCAGGCTCAGTGAGCCGGTTATCGCCAGCAGAATGAAAGCGGTCGCAAGCGCCGGGATTATACGTCTTTTCCTGACCACCGGCGGCGTTGTCGCGATAGACGCCTCCGCGTGCTTGGCACCGTCGCCCGGAAAAAGCTTAAAAAATCGGCTGAGAACGAACAGAAACACAAAGGCGACCATAAAAATGGCCCAGCCCGAAAAATCGTGGAAGAAGCCCTGGGCCAATTCGGGGCCGTAGAAATGGGTCAGAATGCCCGTGATGCCGATGCGAAGCACGTTGGTGGCGATCGCGATGGGAACCGTGGCAAGGACGCAGACAACGCGTTTCCACATCACCTTTTCGAAAAAATACGCGTGAATGACACCCAGGGCCATGAGTGGAAAGACGAACCGCAGGCCGCTGCAGGCATCGACGACCTGAAGCTGGGTGACGCCCAGGTCGATGATGTTGCCGCTGACATGGACCGACAGGCCGCTGAGCTGAATGAGGTAGCCCCCGAGCTTGGAGGATATGGACTTGAGAAAGACACTGACCGTCCGGTCCAGAAATGCCGGCAGCGGGATGATGAACACGAGAAAACCCAGCGGCAGGGCGAATCGTTTGACTGCTTGAAAGCCGAAGCAGAAGGTTATCAGCAGGATATAAACGATGGGCACCGCCGGCCGGGCGATGTTACCGCTCGATCCCAGGATGCCGTAAAGCGAAAGGGCGACCAACAGCAGCAGCAAAGGCAGGATCGTCCAGGCCGGCTTGAAGGTGAGCCCGTTCAACCTGTGCCGCATGTCCCAAAAAAGATATGCGCTGACCACTGGAATCAGATAGCCATACGAGTAATCATCGTTGGTGGCCCAGGTGTTGACGATGCCGCGCAACGGCACCCAGTAGGCGGCAATGAAGACGATCGTCAGAGCGCAGACCCAGGCCAGCGGAAATGCAACCCAGTGCGTTACTGAAGCATTAGCAGTTGGTCTCATGGTCTCCTTGCCCTTCTATTGGGTTAATCGTCGTCGGACGCAATTTGCAGGTTACCCTGGCGCGGGTCCTGGCCGACGTCGTAGTAGGGGATGCAGTCGATATCCACACTTTTGCGAAAAACGCTTCGGGCTTTGTTGGCCAGCACCCATTTCAAGGGGTGCCGGATAAATTTTTTCATCACCGGTGATGCGGTGCCGATCATCCAGCAGTTCTTAGGACAGGAGGCTACCCTGGCGCGCACCCTGGCCGCCTGGGGGGCGGTCCACAGCTCCTCGAAGCTATCGCAGTGCTGCAAATTGCCGAAACTTTCGAACCAGTACTTGGCCTCCATCCCATTGCAAGGAAGCACCTCTCCGTAAGGGTCCACAAAGAAGTTCTCTGTGCCGGCCTCACAGGGCAGCAGGCGCTTCCCGCCGCGGATGTAATTGATCAATCCCAGGTTGAAAAAGGCGCGGAACCAGCTCTTGGGCCGGTTTTCCCTAAGCAGCCGGTCGATCAGATCGGCGAGGTTGCCGATGACCTCGTCCTGGTTGGTGATGATGTTGTCGTCCTTGTGAAAGTAGAAGGAGTTGTGAAAGGCCGCCGTGGCGAATTCCATGCGCAGCTGCTTGGCCAGCTCGTAAAGCCAGAGAATGTCGCAGGAGTTGTTGTTGGACACCGTGATCCCGAAGCCCACGTCTTTGCGGCCCATGGCCCGCAGTTCTAGTAGCGTGCGCAATCCCCGGTCGAAGCCGCCGGGGCGCCCGCGCAGCTCGTCGTTCTTCTGGGAGAGCCCCTCGATGCTGACCCGAAAGCCCACCTGGGGGAACCGCTCGGCCAACCGGAGGATACGTTCCACATAGAAGCCGCTGGTGGAGATGCAAACTCGCTTGGAACGTGCCAGAACCACCTCGACGACATCGTTCAGGTCCTCCCGCACGAAGGGCTCACCACCGGTGATGTTGGTGATGCTCACCGGGGGCATCTTTTCCAGGAGGCGGGGCGGGAACTCCTTTTGAGCCTCCGAGGGGTTGTTCCAGATGCCGCACATCTGGCAGCGCATGGGGCAGCGGTAGGTGGTGATGATCGAGGCGTCCATTCAGGCTTTCTCTGGTTTGTCGGATGGGTGAACGAGCTCCAGATAGAGCGCTTCCATCCGGTCAGCAACCTTATCCCACGAGTAGTTCATCAAGGCGTGCTGCCTGGCGGATTCCTGGATGCCATGCACCTTCTCGGGGTGCTGAAGCAAGTCGGTCAGCACCCGCCGAAGGTCCCCGGCATCGCGGCTGCGGAAGGTGAACCCGAAATCCTCCAGGGCTTCGAGGTTTTCGGGAATGTCGCTGACCACGCAGCAGTTTCCATAGCTCATGGCTTCCAGCAGGGCGATGGGCAGGCCTTCCAGGGTGGAGGGTAGGCAGAACAGGTAGGCGTTGCTGAACAGCTCCTCCAGCGGCTCTCCGGTCAGAAAGCCGGTAAAAAGGATGCGCGGATCGTCGCCGGCAAGAGATCTCAGCTTGGCCTTGTATTTCTCAGAGTGCGCCGCGTCCCCGGCAATGACAAGCTGCATGTCTGTCGGCATTTTTCGAAACGTCTCGATCAGAAAATGGACTCCCTTCTCTTCAACCAGGCGGGCGGCAAAAAGGATGTAGCTTCCAGGTTTGATGCCCTGACTTAAGATCCAATTCGGAGGGCGCTTTTCGACCGGGGTGACTCCGTTCGGGATGTAGACGATTTCCCGCCCGAATCGCTGTTCGTAGTATTGCTTCTGAACCCTGGAGACGGCGGTCGTCTTATTGGGAAAATATACGGCCGTGTAATCTGCCAATCTTAAAAACGTCCTCCCGGCAAAACCCCACTTGTCCCGCTTCCATTCCAAACCGTGAGCTTGAACCACCGTGGGAATTCCTGCGATACGGGGGAATATCGAAAAAAGCGAAGGGCCTACTGCCTGCACGTGCACCAGATCGGCATCTCGCTGCCGCATCACGTCGCGGGTGGCGTTCCAGCAAATGGAAAGTTTGTGGGTCGTTTTGGTGTTGAAGGACGGAACCGTCTTGATCCGAATTCCCTTGTAGACGCCGTCCGCAGTGCCGTAGTCCCTGCTCGAATAGACCGTGACCTCATGACCCCTCTCGATCATTTTCGAACCAAGCTGCTCGGTCACGCTCTCGACCCCCCCGCCGATGGGGATGCCTTTGACGGCTATGTAGGCGATGTGCATGGTCGAGTCAGGACATCCTCATAAATTGATATGAGCCCCTTGTAGTGGACCGGCGCGCTGAAATGCGTCGTAACCATCTGTTTCCCGGCATATCCCATTGCAGCTAAGCGTTCGTCGGGCAGCTTCGTGATTAGCTTCAGCTTTGTTCTCAAGTCCTCTATGCTTCCGGCCTCGAACAAAAGCCCATTGATACCATCCTCTATCATCTCCGGGATGCCACCGATGCGCGACCCTACCACCGGTTTCCCATAGGCAAACGCCTCGAGCAGTGATAGTGGGGCGTTTTCATAACACTCAGAAGGCATGATGACGACCTTTGCATGACGCAAGGTGGTTTGAATATCCGCTTGGTTCAGATGGCCCGTGAACGATACCGGCATGCGCGTCTCTTGGGCCAGGGTCTCCAATTCGGATCGATGAGGTCCATCGCCCGCGATCACAAGCGGAGGTGGTGAACTCAGCGCACTGTAGGCCATGAGGAGCGTCCTAACGCCTTTTTCACGAGAAAGGCGGCCAAAGCAGAGCCAGTAATTGCGGGCAGTCTGGATCGTATCGTCGGGAAAGTATTCGATGAAATTGGGAAGGTAAACGAGCTTTTCCAGAGGCCATCCGAATTGAACGAATTTATCGCGCAAGAAGCTGCTGGGTGCGATGAAGCGTGTGATCTTAGCATACTTGCCGAAAATCCGATTCAGGTAGCTTTCAACTGCATAGATGGTCGATCCGACCAAGCTGTTCTTGTGACAGCGAGTTAACACCGCCTGGTAAAAATGCTTGCCTTGGCAGAGCTCACAAATCTTTCCGTGGTTTAGCATAAGGTAGCTGGGGCAGAGCGGTTTTAGGTCGTGCAGGGTCATCACTACCGGAATGCCCTGCGCCTCCAACTCGTCTACCACCGACAGGCTCAGGCGCCCATAGATGTTGTGCGCATGGGCAACATCGGGGCGGAAACGGTAAAGAACCTCGCGCAGACCGAGGCGGGCGCTTCGAGAATAAATGAGCTGACATACTGTACCCGGCGTCTTCAGCGACACCCCCAGTTGCTCGGTATCCATCGCCGGCGGGAAGAATTCCGAGAACTCTGCTGGATCGTTGCGCTCGTGTGACCGGGCGAATACCGCTACTTCGTGGTCCGTTTGGCTCAAGAGGTCCATCTCTTCGAGCATCACTTTCTCAGAGCCGCCACGGAGGTAGTTAAAATTATTCAGAAAAAGTATGCGCATGAACGTCGCTCAGCGTAGATGGCGCTAGCAGTTCGTTGTAAATTACCCGAATCTTGCGTGCATACCTCTGGATGTCATAGACAACATTCGTTTCGGTTGAAGGTTTAAGTTCCTTCTCCTGCCTGCTAAATGCGCCGATCTGTCGGGCCATTTCCACCTCGTCGGCGACGACGAAGCCGTTTACGCCGTCACGTACGAATTCGAGCGGGCCGCCCGCGTCGGCGAAAAGCATCACTGGTACCTGAAGCGCCACGGCCTCCAGCGCCGCGATTCCGAAGGCCTCGCCAGCCGAGGGCAGTACGAACAGATCGGCCGAGGCGATGATTTCCTTGGCGTCCGTGCGGTATCCCAGAAAGCGGACGCGCTCACCAAGCCCTCGCCGGGCCGTCTCTCGCTCCAGAGTGCTGCGCAAAGGGCCGTCGCCGGCAATCAGGGCAACGAGGCGGGGATCCTCGGCCGCCGCCGCGAAGGCGCGAATGAAACGATCGATCCGCTTGAACTCCACTAGTCGGGCCGCCACGGCAACGATGCAGGCGTCCTCGGCCAGCCCCAGTTCCTGGCAGATCCCTTGTCGCAAGGCCGCTTTGCACGCGGAAATCTGACCGATTCGGGCGAGATCGACGGCGTTGTAGAGAACTTTGACCTTGGGTAGATACCGGTCCAAAAGCGGTGTTTTCCCTACCGTAAAACTGGAGTTACAGAGGATCCGATCGACCCTGTTAGGTACAAGGAGGCTATATGCCGCACGTTTCAAGGCTTGGCCAACCCGCTGCAGTGTTGTCTCGACAACGTTGAATTCCCCACGGTTGTGGATGACGACTTTTGCCTTCGATGAAGAAACTGCTGCAAGAAACGGGAATGGGAGGAGTACCTCCTGAAGGTGTATGATGTCGTAGCAACCCTGCAGGATCATTTTGCGTAGTTGCCAACCCGCCCTCAGATTGTCTATGGGGGCATAGCGCGACCTCATCCCAAGAATGTTCGGAGTGATGCCAAGCCGCTCAATCCGTTCGAGGAAAATTCCTTTATCTCTTGTTCCAAAACATACGTCGATTTTCAGGCTTGGATCAGTGCTCTGCACCGTCATCAGGTCGGTCAACATCCCCGCCTTGTCGGCACTCCATGTAAGGTGAAAAACTTTGATCGGGTCCATGTTTATGCCCTAGTCAATCCGCTTGAAGCGTTAAACCAACAATAACTAAGCGTGTCCCAGGGGGCGCTCCGGCAGCGCTCAGACGAATACTACGGATGTCATCTTCTGGGTATGAATTTTTCCAGATGAAAGCCTGTAGGTTCAAAGGTATGTCTGTGGTCGATGTGCCACGCCATGCAGGATATGCACCAATAAGCACATCCGGACTACGATTGAACGACCAGACGTTGTTCCGAAGGCCAATGGTTGACCTAACATCGGTCACATTCCAGTTATCTATCAGATCGATGGTTTCAACGCGGCCGCTCTCATATTCAATGAGCAATCGACCCAGTAGGCGAACCGCAGCTTGTGGCGCCTCGACTAAACATGTCTGCAGGAGAGCTATCCGGTCGGCTCGCTCTCGTCCCTCAAACAAGGTCATAACCTGCCCGGGAGTACCTGCAGTGTCAGTCTCCGCAACGACAGCCCACGGACTAATCTCAAACTGCACTCCGCAGAATTCTTTGGTCCCAGGTATCAAAGCGGCCAGATCGAGTGCCGGCCCCTGACCGAACACACCTGCATCTTCATCGGTCGCGCCTAGTTGGGCGTTGGCAACGGCGTCGAGCTGTATTGGTATC
Organism: uncultured Desulfobacterales bacterium; assembly: GCA_964573705.1. Lineage (GTDB taxonomy): Bacteria > Desulfobacterota > Desulfobacteria > Desulfobacterales > Desulfococcaceae > JAABSQ01. The sequence continues at coordinate 7,620 of CAZNLT010000036.1, read as the reverse complement.
TGAGTCCCCGTATTCAACTGGTGGTCCGGCCCCCGTAGACTGGCTGCCAGCGCTTCTAAATCAGATCCGTCTTCCCCTGAAGGGCAGGCAGCAGACCAACCGCACAGGGGGGCAACCAAAGTTGTTGCCGCGGGTGACAGCGTGGGCCAAAATCCCCAATCCGTGGTTATAATGCCTTGGCCGCCATAGTGCTTCACGCTTTCAGCGAGACTTTTTGCAGCAATAGGATCATACCAAGTCACCCCCAAGGTGGCAAAACCGAATTCGCGAAAATGCTGCAAACTTGGATAATCTGATCTGAAACGATAATGCCAATCGAGGATCTGCACATCGGAAGGCAGGGAAGAAACGGCTTCGTGTGTAGCACCTGAGTTATAAGCGGGATTGTTGCTGTTAGCCGATCCGACTTTTGTTTCCCAGGTAGCATGGTCCAGCAGCATATCGCCCCAGAGCGCTGTGTTCACTTTACGTTTCTTCAACCAGCTGTGAATGCGCATTACATCTTCAGCAAACAGCGTGGCTGTGCTTTTACCTGTTTCGGTCGCATAGAGATTCAGACCTCGAATTTCATCATGGGCTATGAGCAGAGTCGTAGGTTGATAGGTCTTGAGAATTTGATCGTAAAGACTAAATAAAGAGTCATAGGCGCTATCAGAGTTAGGATGATATAGATCACTGCCGGCCTGGATATCCATTTTTGGGAAATCCTTAGCGTGAAAAGAAGAGGTCATCCCTCCCCAGACGTCCATGCCCAGCGCTCTCGCATGTGCGGCAATTTCGGCCATCTGGTCCGGCGTCCAGTTGCCGTCGTCACGGCCGTCACGCCAGGAGAGGATGTGCGGCGGAACATGCAGCAGAACCAGGGTATTTACTCGCGCTCGCGCTGCCGCATTGACATAGCGCTTCATCAACCCTACATCACGAATGGGCGGTTTCAGGAGCTCCAGGCAGAGGCCGCGCAGGTGAAGGTCCGGCCAGTCCCGCGCGCTGCAACACGGCCATTCCCACCCGCCACCGCTCGTGTGCTGCAACCGACTCATGAGCGCAAGGGCGCCATAAAGAAGGCTTCGCCTATCAGCTCCACGGATAACAATCCAATCTGGCGAAATACGGATTGCAAAACCATCGTACGGTAGCTCCGATGCCTGTGCGGCTTCAAAGACAATACCCCGCCGCGCTTCTTTTCTGTCGGGCACCACCGGCAATTCCGAACCGGCCAACGCTTTCAATTCATCAGCAAGAAAATGCGCTGCCATACTATCGTCCGAAGCGACAATGACATCTTCTGGCTGAAGCTGATACATACCAGGTAGAATAGTTTCTTCCTTGGGAGGGAGAGTGAAAAATGTCCACAAATTGGGCTCTAGTACCGGGTCACCCGACCCAACGGGCACCACCGCAGACTCTACGCCCGTGGGTGGGAATCGCCTTATCCGATAGCGCAGATCGAGCTTATCCCCAGCAGCCAGCCCGTCGCGGACAACACCGACTATCAGGCTTTTACGTTTATCCCAAGGGACGTTTCGACCGTCCGCAACAAACAAACTGCGCGATTTGGCCAAGTCTTCGATTTCCAGGTCCATGAACGCCCCCCGGAGCCTTACCCTATTCTTCGCGGCAAGTAGCATCCTCTTGTCCATGGAGCGTGGTGCCAATGGCACTACTCCGGCATCAGCGACATGTACGGGTTCCGCCTCTAACAAGGCACCTGTAAATAGATCACTGGCCAGCTTTGCGACGTTGCACTGTAGATGGGAGGGGCGATCGGGAGTGCGAAACTGGTAGGTGAGTTTAATGGTAGATCGGTTCACCTGTCTAAAGAGCAGACGAAAGTCCATGCCTGTCGGCGAATCCTCGCCACCCAGGATGAAACGGCCGGGGCGTGTTTCACTAAGACGACCTTGCCAGGGTCCTTCGACAATGCGCCGTCTTTTGCCCGTTAAGGACCTTTCAAAAAACTCAAAATGTTCTCCAAATTTGAGGACAGGTTGCAAGCCGTTGCTGAAGGCTCGTGCCCGTTGGCGGGCATCGATTCGTAGATCTAAAGAATTTTCAAACCCAGGACCTGCCAGAGCGACACCATTGAAAAGTGCTGTCAAGCACAACAGAAAATGCAGATAGTGAGAGGACCTTCGAATCATATCCCGCGCTCCGCTGGCGCCCATTTTGATCTGCTCTTTGTTCACTTTTTCACACCCTTTCGCGCTAAACGGAAATAATGATTTTTCAAAACTTCGCAATGACGATTGATTGTGTACTCCTGCTTGTACAGCGTAATAGCCGCATTGCCAACCCGCCGCCGCAAGTCAGCATCCCGTAGCATTTTGAAAAGTGCATCCGCTAATTGGACGGGGTCGTCGGGAGGGACTAGAATCCCTGTTACGCCATCATGAACCACCTCATGGTTCCCTCCCACACGGGTTGCAATTATGGGGAGACCGTGTGTCATGGCTTCAAGCAGGGACATCGGCAGTCCTTCAACTCGCGAGGAATTAACGTAAATATCGCTGGCGGCCAAAAACTCGTGGATATTGCTAATCATACCGGGCAGACGAATACGGTCTCCTACGCCGCTTGAATGGACCAATTCCCTTAACCGATCCATTTCATTTCCATCTCCGCCAATTAGAAGAGCCACCTTGGGCATATCGATGGCTACTCGACGGAACGCCTCGATCAGGATGTCATACCCCTTAGCGGGCACAAGACGACCGAGCGACACCAGTAAAACGCTGTCGGAGGGCAGTTTATATTGGGCACGCAATCCATTCGTCGTTGTTGCCGATTTAACGGGAGGTTCTGCGACGGCGTTAGGCAACGTGAAAATCTTTCGCCCCGGAAGGACAGCCTTGAACGTCTGCCGAACCCGTTCTCCACAGCAAAGCACCTGATCGCTGAAACGCAACGAATGCCTTTTTAAAAAACTGAAGCGATAATCCGAATGAACAGTAGAAACAACTCTGACTCCAGCCAATAAACGAACTATCGGAATGAATACATTCATCAAATGACTGTGCATCAATTGACAACGATTTCGTCTGAGGTGGCGAGCGATGGCAATATAATTTGTCAGAATGCGAAACGATTTGTGCGGTGTATCCCAGACATACACGGGTATCCCCAATGCAGCGGCGGATTCGAACATATCACCGCGCTCAAAAACCACGTGCAGTTCCAACGCAAGCCGAGCATCGTTTTTTAAGCAAGCCAACTCTTCGATCACCAACCGTTCAGCACCACCGAAATTTATTGAAGACTGAAGTACCGCCACCCGAATAGGTGAAGCGGGGCGCCCATTGTCAAGCATCGCTCACCATTGCCTTCTTACATAGATCACTAACCTTTCCGGCATTGGCCTTCCATGTGTAGTGGGCCTCCACCCGCGCCCGGGCGTTGGCGCCGAGACGCTGTCGGTATGCGGGATCGGCGTGTAGCCGCAGGAGTTCGTCGCGCAACTCTTCCGTGTTCTCGGCATGGATCAGCCGTCCGGAGTCGCCGTCGTCGATAAGCTCGGCGATCTGGCCAATAGGCGTAGCAATGATCGCTTTGGCCATCGCCATGTATTCGAAGATCTTCAGCGGCGAGCCGTGGAATCCGCCTGTCTGCTGAAAGCTGTCACTGCGGTGGGGCGCCAAGGCTACATCCATCAAAGCGAGGTAGTCGCGCACCAGTCTGTGAGGTACAAGGCCGGTGAAGACGAAATGCTCGGTCAAGCCGCGCTCAGCCACCTGTGTCTGGTACTCAGCCCGCTCCTGGCCGTCCCCGACGATAAGAAAACGGACGTCAGGACAATTGGGCACCACCTGTGCCGCTACCTCGATTATGTTGCCGATGCCGTGCCAGGGTTTGAAGCTGCCGACAAAGCCGGGAACGAAACACCCCTCCAGCCCCAATTCCCTCCGCAAATCTTCAACGGGACGGTCGGGCACGAATTCATCTACGTCGACCCCGTTTTCGATGACGGTCACCCGATTGAATGACAGACCGTAACGCTGGAGCATAAAGTCGCGCATGATGCGGGAGATGACGAAAGAATGCTTGACACGTGCCAGGGTGATCCGGTCGAGCCAGTCGGTCAGGCCACCCGACTGAGTAGGGTCTTCGATGGCCCGAACGGCGTTTAGTTCCAGCACGATGGGGTAAAAGAACGAAAGCATAAATACCGTTAAGAACAACTGGTGATTGGGCATATGCCGCACAACTATCACATCGGCTTTGCCAAGCCGGGCCTTACGCAAGACATCGACAAGGGTTGTCACGTTGCGGTGCAGCCAGGTCAGCTTAGCACAAACCTTTTTCGCAAGGGACCACTCAGCTTTGTTCGCAGTGAATGGATGCGTAATGATACCGGCATCGATCACCGTTTCTCCCAACGATGCGACGGCTGTTATGAAGCTATCGATGTGAATCTTCGACCCATCTGTATCTGCGGTCAAATAACAGTAAACAACTTTCATGCACATCTCATGGTGTCAGCCTGGAGAGAAATTTCCGCAAATCCCTGGTTGGCAGACGGCGCGTTATGACTACGCGCGAAGCCCAGCAGGGTCCAAAACCCGACAAACAATTGCTGATTGTTGAATTCTGTGCCGAAGCTGATGTGGACCATAACCGCAACGGCAGCACAGGTCCCACCTATGCGAACGAGAGCAAGGGTATCATCATCGGGATCTATACGAACTTTTCGGAAAACAGCCGACACCAGTAGTGCCGTCAACAACAGAAAAAGAGCCAGCCCTGGTATACCCGACTCGATGGCGATCTGTAACTGGCCACTATGCACCATATTGGCCATATGTACACCGGGGAGGGATTTCTTGATGTATTTAAGGTTGTTATTCCATCGACCGAAAAATTCCGCAATCCCCGGCCCGATGCCGGTAATGGGGTGTTTTTCGATTACTTTGAGTGCATCGACAATCTGGGTGATACGTCCGGTTGCCGCCTGAATCGCGTTGCGGTCTTGAAAACGATGCATGATCTTATCGTAGTAAGCGCTTATGCAAACAGCAAGGACAAGGCAACCCACCACAGAGAATATCAACAGGCGCGACAAACGTACCAAACGAAGTCTCAACATCATGAACACTACACAAAAAACCCCGATCATGAAGCTGAGCCAACCTGCCCTCGAAAGGGCCAGGATGAGTGCCATCATGCCGATGGCAAACCCACCATCCCGCAAAAAGGAACGTCGTCTCAACAAAAATGGGAAGAGAAAAACCAGTAGCATTGCCAGGTAGCCTGCGTAGCCATTGGATCCACCGATAGTCCCTCCCGCTCGCAGGCTCCCCGCTACTAAAAGGTTTTGCAGGTTTTCCCCGGAAAACTCACCAAGGATATGTAACCCGAGTGGCCCTCCTTTAAGTGTTTGGACCACTCCCAGTAATGCCTGAAAAATGAGGACAACACTGACGACAGTTGCCAAACGGCCAGAAAATCTTTCATGGGGTGCTGCATTGAGGGCAAGGCAGTAAATCAGCAGATATTTGAATTGGCTGATGAGGAAAATCAAGCTGCGTTGTGGATGTACCGAGTTAAATGTTGTAAATGCAAACCAAACAAGGAGAATGAAAAATACCCAGCCAACAGCGTCCAGCCGAAAACGGATGCGCCGTTCTATCGCAACCATGATTAATGCTGCTATCACCAAGTCGACGAAAAAAACCTGCAGCTGTGCTGGAGGAGCCAACGGGAACGAATGTAGCGAGAGACTGAATTGGGAAATAAACACCAATGCCAGCAGCAGCGCCTGAAATATCTGACGAAAAAGAATGAGTGCAACCAGACATGTCATTGCGCCGGCAGCAGCCAATTGCCGCGCAATTGAATCAGGCCAAACGATAAAAACAATAATCAGAACTAAAGGTGCGGCCAAAACGATAAGAAAACTCATCGCTACTCTGGTCACTGGCACATTGTGGTTTAATTTCTGATTCTCCATTATCAACTCATAATTGTCGAAAATCCTTAAGAAGTCGTTCGCACATAAGAAATAAGATAATTTATCAACTTTCTACTTGTAATGAACGAAACGGATATATAAGAAATGGCACCAACAATGATACAGCTTGCCATGCGGAGATGAATATTCCAATCGGCAGCGAACCAATTAGCAACCACAACGCAAGCGATCATAGCAGCTGCAGATACAAAAGCACCGAAATGCTCTTTTGCATAAAGCAATGAATCTAATTTAAGAAAGTGAAAAACAAGATAAAAGTAAGAGAAGAATCTATAAAGATAAGCGACAATTGAGGCTATCAAGACACCTTCAATCCCCCAACAATTTGCGCTGAAGTAATAACTTGCTGGAAAAATTGCAACTGCCATCAAATTCACCAGGGTGTTTACACCCGGCCGACCAATGGCGTTAAGCACGACTGGCAGTGTCCCGGTGATTGTTTCGATGGCTGCAACAATTGCAAGCATCCGCAAAGGGAATACTGCCCCTTGCCAGCGGGCACCAAACAAGGCTTCTATTAAGTCAGGCGCAATGGCGACCATTCCGGCAAACAGAGGCAGGCAAACGAGGATCAACAGGGAACTGGCCCGAACTACAATCTGCTTAAGATCCGTTGAATGCTGGTGACGGGCAAACAAGGGGTAAGCTATCCGTTGCCAGGTCGATGGCACAAGACGAGCGACAGTCTGCGGGAATTGAGCGGCAATGGTGTATATGCCCAAGATTTCAGCACCCAAGACACGGCCGATTACAAATATATCGGCACGTGTATACAGATACCAGAGCAGGCTGCTTGAGGTGGCCTTGATGCCAAACCTCAGAAAGGGTTTGACGCTTTCCTTAGCGTATTCGATCCGTGGGAACCAGCAGGCGGCGAAGCTGTAGCAGAATGCGAGCAGAATCCTTTCAATAACATATCCGTATACAAGGCTGAATACTCCAAAACCTAAGAAAGCCAGAATGATGGAAAGCATCATTTTTAGAAAGCCTGAAAATAGATCAATGCGGGCAACAACATCAAGGCGTAACTCACGGGAGAGAACACCTTTGCTTGTGATGGTGAGCGGTGCCAACAAAAAAAGAGGTGCCAGCCAGTACATTAATGAGCTCATTCTTTCTTCGGCGAATGCCAGGGCAATTAACGGAGCTGCGGTTAAACCTGCCAATGAAACAAAGACTGACATAGCCATTAGCAACCAAAAGCAGCTAGATAATTGTGTCCGTTGAATATCTTTAGCTTGAATGATCGCTGATAGAAAACCAAGATCGACGAAGGTTTCGACAAGCCCCATGACACTTAATGCCATAGCCATCAATCCGAAATCGTCACGTTTCAACAAGCGCGATAGTACTAATGTGCAGATAAAACCCATTGCTTGCAACAATATTTTGGAATTTGTCGCCCAAACTGTCGACCGCAGAATCTTTCCTTTTGTGGTGTTTTTTATCGTTTCCAAGGGAGTTTCGGGGCCAAACCTTTACTATTTGTTAATGCTTTTTGTTGCGCTCGTGGTAGATTGGCTCATCTTCACCTCCCACCCTTTGGGATGTATGTGCGTTGTAAAATGATGGATTGGACAACCTCGTTATACCACGCACTTAGCCCTGCCCTTGACCCAAAAATAATTCGGGACTTTCCCAAATCCATGTGGTAC
>CAZNLT010000035.1:0-40929 GCA_964573705.1 uncultured Desulfobacterales bacterium | reverse complement strand
CGAGACGTGGGGCGGCGTTCACTATACCCATCCGGAAGGACGAAAAGCGCTTTTCCTGGGAGATCTGGTAGATCGGGGGCCTCGTATTCTCGATACCTTGCGGCTGGTTCGAAACATGGTGGACACCGAGGATGCGCTCTGCGTTCCCGGGAACCACGACATCAAATTTCTGAGGAAACTTTGGGGTAAAAACGTCCAGATCACCCACGGCCTGGATAAAACACTGGCCGAATACGATATGCTTCCGGACGATATCCGGGAACGGTTCCGGCAGGAGGCGATTTCATTTATTCACGGGCTGGTGAGCCATTATGTTCTGGACGGCGGAAAATTGGTTATTGCACATGCCGGTATGCCCCGGGAGATGCAGGGCCGGGGATCGGGAAAGGTCCGTGAATTCGCCCTGTTCGGAGAAACCACCGGTGAAATCGATGCATTCGGACTGCCGGTTCGCTACCCCTGGGCCGCGGATTATCGGGGACCGGCCACCGTGGTTTACGGCCATACGCCGGTTCCGGAACCCGAGTGGCTGAATCGCACCCTCAATATCGACACCGGTTGTGTTTTCGGCGGTAAACTGACCGCACTGCGGTATCCGGAAAAAGAACTTGTGTCGATTCCGGCAAAAAACATGTACGCCGAACCCTCCCGTCCATTTCTGCAGGATCAAGAATCCGGTTTCGGATTAGCTGTTCAACAAGCTTTGGACAGCCTGTTGGAAGCCGAGGATGTCATCGGAAAACGCATTATATCAACCCGGTTGAGAAAGAACATCACCATCCGAGAGGAAAACGCAACCGCCGCCCTGGAGATTATGAGCCGGTTCGCCGCCGATCCGAAATGGCTGATCTATCTGCCGCCCACCATGTCTCCCTGTGAAACCAGCTCGGACGGGGCTTATCTTGAGTATCCCACGGAAGCCTTTGGTTATTATCGATCTTTCGGCGTGACCCGGGTGATTTGTGAAGAAAAGCACATGGGATCCAGAGCCGTTGTGGTCGTTTGCAGGGACGAGGCTGCCGCCAGTCTCCGATTCGGTATCGACGGCGACGGTTCTGGAATCGCATTTACCAGAACTGGAAGGCGGTTTTTTAAGGAAAAATTGCTGGAAGAAGAATTGATCGGCATCGTCAGGGATGCCCTGAACAGGTCCGGATTTTGGAGCACATTCGAAACCACCTGGGTCGCTCTGGACTGTGAGCTGATGCCTTGGTCTGCCAAAGCGCAGGAACTGCTGAAAAAGCAGTATGCGGCGGTCGGCTCTTCCGCGGCGGCGGCCTTGAGTGAATCCCTGGCGGTTTTGGAGCAAGCATGTCAGCGACCCGATTTAGAAAAAAGTTTTACAGTTCTCCCGGGGAGTTCGTCGCAACCGGCGGATATCGATAAAGTTCTGGAATGGTATCAAAGGCGCCTTCAGATGGCGAAGGATTTTCAGACGGCATACCGGCATTATTGCTGGCCGGTTGATTCCGTTGGGGATTTGAAGCTTGCTCCATTTCACGTGCTGGCTACGGAAAATTCGGTCCATGTGGATAAAGATCACCAATGGCACATGGATACGATTTACGGATTTTGCACAGCCGATTCAGAGATCCTGGTGCGAACGCCCTTCAGAACAGTTGATTTGAATGATCCTCAAAGTGTGCAAGCGGCTACCGGATGGTGGGAACGGTTGACCGGCAAGGGAGGTGAGGGCATGGTGGTAAAACCCTACGACTATATCGCCAAAGGCAAAAGAGGACTGCTTCAGCCAGCGGTTAAAGTACGGGGCAGGGAATACCTCAGAATAATCTACGGACCGGAATATACTGCCGAAAGCCATTTGCACAGATTAAAGGGGCGCAATTTAGGACGGAAACGGTCCCTGGCTCTCAGGGAATTCGCCTTAGGGATTGAATCGCTGGAGCGATTTGTTCGAAAAGAACCGCTACGATCTGTTCATGAATGCGTTTTCGGCATCCTGGCTCTGGAGAGCGAACCGGTGGATCCGAGGCTGTAAGATTTCCGGAAAAATCAGAAAGCACCGGTCGATCGGAAAGAGTTGATTTTTCTTTTTCAAAGGTGATTACGTTCGAACTACCGGCATGAAATAAGCCGATCGCGACCGTCCTGAAGGATAATGAATTTATTCGGGGGATTGAAGCAGCCGGGTTCGATCCGAAGAGGGTTCGTTTTTCAGTCATTAGAAAAAATGCTTCGAATATTTTTTTTGCAGAACATGAAAAGGACCCCAAAGGGAAAGATGGGGGGATGTCAGACCAATAAAAAAAGATTGCTCTGGCACTTCCAAGATGTGCAATTTGGAGCAAAACTCAAATTTAAGTTTTGCGAAATTATTAAGATTCGAAATCACATAGCATAGTCGCCCAATATCCATCTTGCCAACCTTTTGCAGAAGATAGGATAAACTTAGTGATTTTGGTGAATGCGAATTGATGCAAGTTTGTAGAGACCATTACCATTTGATTCCCGACAGGGCCAAGGTGATCCAGGATGAAATCTCAAGATTGGAATCACCGCCGTGTGCTCCGGCAAATCCCGTACTTGCAGAGACGGCATTTCTTTGCTCCTTCCTTTTTTAAGATTTTTCGCCAGATTCTTTTTATCGGCGACCCGCCTCCAGCCGCCGCGCAAGAAGCGGAATCACCTCAAACAGATCCGCCACCGCATAATAGTCGCACTTGGAGATAATCGCGGCATTTGGGTCGGTATTGATCGCGATGATGATATCCGAGGACTTCATCCCGGCGAAATGCTGAATGGAGCCGGAGATGCCGCAGGCGATGTAGACCTTGGGATTGACCTTGGTGCCGGTCTGGCCCACCTGCATGGCATAGGGGACCCAGCCCTCGTCCACCGCCACCCGGGAGGCCCCCACCGCGGCATTCAGGGTTCGCGCGCAGTCGAAGAGGATCTTGAAATTCTCTCCGTTTTTCATGCCCCGCCCTCCGGAGAGGATGACATCCGCCTCGGCCAAGTCTACGGCGTCGCCCCGGCCGGGGGTGGTCTCCAGAACGGTCATGTCCGGCAGTTCCGACCGGGCCGGGGTGAAGGTCTCCACTGCCGGCTCGCTCGGGCTCGGAACCGCAGGCACGGCATTGGCCCGCACCCCGAAGATTCGGTGGGCGCCGGTCAGCCGAATGGTTGCCACCGTCTTGCCGGAGTACTGGGTGGTCCGGGCCGTATGGTTTTCGAGATCCACCTCGAGGCAGTCCATCAGCAACGGCGCGTCCAGCTGGGCTGCGACACGGGGCAGGATATCCCGGCCCTGGGGACTGGTGACTCCCAACAGGGTCTGAATCCCAAAGGCCGCCATGGCCTGGACCAGATCGTCGGCCCAGACGTCCGGGCGCCAGTCGCCCCCGGCCGCGGTGATCCCGATGATCCGGTCCACCCCGTATTCGCCCAGTTCCTTTTTACAATCCGCCGGGTCCCGGTTCACCACCAGGGCGCAGAGGTCTCTGCCTTCTTTCCTTGCCCCGGTGATCATACCGAAAGCGGCCGGTTTGATCTCTTCGTCTTTGAATTCGATAAACAGTCCGATCTTTTCCATTGCGATTCCCCCCTTTCGTTTACACGACCTTGGCTTCGTCCAGAAGAATCCGGAGCAGCTGATCCGCCACCGCATCGGCATCCCCGGTGAGTTCCCTGGGTTCCCGGGTTTCCACCGACGGGGTCAGTTCCAGAATCTCCACGGCCCCGGCCGGTTTTTCCACGGCGAGGGCGTCCAATGGTATCTGTTTGACCTCCTTTTTTCGGGCCTTCATGATGTCGGGCAGGGTGGGATACCGCGGGGTGTTGAGCCCTCGCCCGGCCCCCAGCACGCAGGGCAGGCCGAGTTTGAGCACATCCCGGGCCCCGGCCTCTTTTTCGCATTCCACCACGGCGTGGGCGTTTTCAACCGTGATCTTGACCACGTTGACCGCCGCCGGCATCGAAAACAGCCGGGCCAGCCGGAACAGGGTCTGCATTCCCTCGGCATCGATCGATTCCTTTCCGCCGAGAATCAGAGACGGCTGACCGTCGCCCTCGATGGCGGCCTTGAGGGCCCGGGCCGTAACCAGGCTGTCGTGGTCTCGGTCGGTGGTGATGAGGATGGACCGGTCGGCGCCCATGGCCATGGCCGAGCGCAGGGTGTTTTCGGCCGCGGGTTTGGCCAGACAGACGGCGATCACCTCCACCCCGGACAGCTCTTTTTTGAGCCGGGCCGCCTCGGTGACGGCGTGCTCGTCATAGGGGTTCAGCAGAAAAGTGATGTTCTCCTCGATCCGGTTCTGGTCCTGGATGGTGATGGTGGCCGCCGAATCGGGTACGTGTTTGACACAGACGTATATTTTCATGACCTATCCCGTGATTTCAATGGTTATTTCGCCCACCGGCCTGTGCGGCGGCAGATTCTACGTTTTTCAAATCAGGTCTCTTGCCCACTGCGGCAAGGGATCCGCTTTTGCGATATATTGACCGGCCTTCATTACAAGGATTTGCCGAAAAGGATCATCCCTTGAAGAGTTATCCAAAATACGCGCTTCATCAACAATGGATAAGGCGGTTCTGATATGGGCCATGGTTCGGGGTATCCGGGTGCGAATCTTTTCCGTTGGAACATTGTGCCCGCCTTCCGAGACCCGCTGCTCGACTCTGGCCTCGTTCAGCCGTGAGTCGAACAAATGAATATAAACGAGGATAATGTGGTAGCCGACCGCCTTTGCCTGGGCAATAAAGTCGATCTTAGATTCATGAGAAAAAACCGTTTCATAACAAAAAGAAAATCCTCGCAAGATCAAGTCTTCCCTGATTTTAGCAGCCAGGGTCGCAGCAGCATATTGCAGGCCTTCCGGGTTTGTCGGTTTCATGCTTTCGGCGATTCGATCCGCGTTCACAAACAAGATGCCGTATTTGGCAAGATAACGATTATAGAAAGTCGTCTTCCCCGCCCCGTTTCCGCCGGCCAACACCCAAAGCTGCCGCTGACCGGTCATTAGAGCGCCTTGAACTCACCGTTTTCAAAAGAGCCGACCCGTCTTTGTTTTGTTACGGAATCGACCTGCTCAAGGTAACCCGGATGGTCAAGACTCATCTCATAATATATTCTCGCGGAGGTCACCTGCTCAGCGAGATGCCCCTGGGCCCGATCGCTTTCGAGCGCCTCAAAGACATCGTCTGAGCCCACGGGAATCGATTGAGCGAATGGAGATGGCTCTACTTTGATTGTTTTGATTCCCTGAGACACGGCAACCACTTCTTCCATGCTGACTTTAGCGGAGAGGGCCTTGCCGATTTTCGCCCAGTATTCAAGCTGTTTGGCCTTTGATCTGTTCTGAACTCTTGCTTCGCGCTCTGCTTGAAGCGCTAACTCCTCGTCGATTCTGACCGATACGGTACCCATCTTTACCTCTTCTCATAGTTCCATGGGGGATTGACGCAATCGACCTCATTCTGAGGCATTCTGCCACAATGGTAGTATCGGTATGCAGAAGAGTCAATGCTTTTTATCCAGCCCGGGAATCAGGCCCATGCTTTGGGTCTCCCGGGCTGCTCAATAAGCCCCAAATAAAAATTTCGACCAGGCACAAGCCTGGCCGAAATTTCACCGGGTGAATACTTCGGCTCAACGCCCTAAGCTACCCCGGATCCTTGTCTTTATGCATTCATCCGGTATGGACGCCGCCTGAGGCAGCGGTGCCCCCCTATCCGTTGACGGAGAAGCTGGAGTTATAGTTGATCTCCCGCTTGCGGGAAAAGAACCCGACATCCAGGGTGCGGCCGGTGTAGCGCATCTTGAACTGAAAGGGCTGCTTGTCGTGGTCCACCCCCTGTTTTTCACAGGCGTCGATCAGTTCGGCCATCATGGCGCCGACCACCGGGGCGTTCTTGTACTGGTTACCGCTGGTGCCGATGGCCATGTAGAACCCGTCCAGGTCGGATTTGTCGTAGATCGGAATCCAGTCGTCGGAGACGTCGTAGAGATCGCAGACGCCCTTGGGCTGGTTCGGCACCTGAAGGCTGGGGACCCGGCGGGCCAGCCGGTAGCACTGGGCCTTCCACTGCTCCTCGGAGAGTTGGTTGTCGTTGCCGTGGCCGCCGCGGCCGGCGTAGAACTCATCCGGGTCCACGTAGACCTTGGGATCGCATTCCGGGTCTTCGCTGCCGATCAGAAACATGTTGCCCACCTCGGGCCGGTAGTAGCAGCCGACATCCCCGTCGGAGGTGTGATACCCGTCGCCCAGGTAGTCGTAGCCTTCCGGCGAGGGGCAGTGCATCACCTCGTGGCGGAGGGCCTTGGTGCGGATGTTGCAGCCTTCCTGAACCCCTTCGGCCATTTCGTTGATTTTGTAGGAGTGGGGGCCGCCCACGTTGACCACGATGGGGGCGTCGAACTGGGCGCCGTCTTTCAGGGTAATGCCCTCAACCCGGCCGTCTTTGCTGCGGACGTCCACCACCTCGGCGTTGAACTTGAACTCGGCCCCGTATTTTTCAGCGGCCCGCATGATGTTGTGGGCGGACAGGGCCGGGTCGTTCACATACCCGCCCTCGGGGCAGAAGATGGCGCCCTCCAGCATGCCTTCGGGATCATCGAAGAAAGAAGGGTCTTCCGGCCGCTTGACCGGCCAGAACTCGTGCAGGTCATAGACCGGGACCATCTGCTTGATCTTGTCCACATCCCATTCCTCGTAAGTGACGCCCACGGCGTCATAGTGTTTTTTCACCTTGCGCCAGTCATGCCCCTGGGATTTGAGCAGGATGGAGCCGGTGTTCATGAACTTGGCCAGCCCTTTTTCATCTTCCACGTTTTCCAGGTATTTTTCCCAGTCGAGCCAATACTTGAAGCCTTCATAGGCGAAGGCCACCCCGTCTTCGGTGGAATAGTGGGCCCGAACGATGGCGCAGGAACCGGCGGTGGAGCCTTCGCCGGCGTCGTGCAGTTTGTCCACGTTCAGGGTTTTGTATCCTTTTTTGGCCAGCTCGTAAGCGATGGGGGCGCCGATCACGCCCGCGCCGATGATGATGGCGTCATATTTCTGGGTCATGGTGTTGTCTCCTTCTTAAAATAGGGGGTTAGAAATATATGAAATCCTCCTTCCCCCGCAAAGGGGGGAAGGGAAATCCTTTATCGAGGGTCTCGCTGACCGGACCTGGCGGCTCAGCCCTGAAGCCCTTTCAGCCAGGACTGGAACCGGTTCTCCCCGGCCGGCCGCAGCCCGAACTCGGCCCCGGCATCCAGGATCGCATGAACCATGGTGTGGGCGTAGCCCCGGGAGCAGGTCAGCAGGATGCCGCCTTCGCCGGTTTCGCCCCGGTTCAGGGTCACGATCTGGCAGGGCACGTGAGAAAAGGGGCCCTGGTACAGAAACGGCGCGGTCTTGTCCGGGTCCCGAAAATCGAGGGAGGAGAGTTTTTCGGTGATGGAAAAGACCTCCGGCCCGAACAGGGCCAGAAAGACCGTTGCTTCCGACACGTCGGTGTAGGCCGCATCATCCGGCAGGTCCGGGGCCGACTCGGCCAGGCGCCAGATCGCGGTCTGGCTGCGGCCCATGCGGTTGAGCAGGACCCCGTCTTGCAGAACGCACTGATTGGGCTTTTCCGGCACCGGGACATCGGCCGGGGCGTATTCGTCCAGTCGGCTGCTCTGCAGGTCCCACCGGGCCTTATGGCAGAGGTCCACGATGTAGGGTCCCTTGCCTTCCTCCCCGTATTCCAGGGCCACGTTCCAGCGATCTCGAACCTCGGTCCGGGTCGGGGCGGCCGTAAATTCAACAGGCGATTGTCTGTAAATATCTGCCATGATTATTCCCTCACATTTTCATCCGTTTGCCTTCGGGATCATAGAACGGCTTGGGCACCACCTTGCAGTAGAGGCGCTGACCGTTGCACTCATCCTCGAAAATTTCAAGCCGCGTGCCGATATCCGACAAATCCGAATCCACCAGGGCCATGCCCACCGCCTCATTTAAGGAAAAGCTTCGGCGGGCGGTGCAGACATACCCGCGCACCCGGTTGTCGACGATGATCGAACCGTCCCGGGGCGCCCGGGCCGAATCCTCCATCTGAAACCCGACCAGGGTGAGGCGGCCGGTGTCCCCCTCGGTCTGCTTGAGGGCCACCGCACCCACCGTCTTGGCGTCGGTCTTCTTCCGGCCCCAGAGAAAGCCCAGACCCACGTCGAGAAGGTTGGTCCGCTGCTCCGATTCCTGGCCGAGTATGATGTGGCATTTTTCCATCCGCAGCACGTTCTGGGCCTCGACCCCGAAGGGCTGAATGCCGAATTCTTTTCCCGCCGCTTCGATGATCCGCCACAGGGCCGGCATGTAGGAGGCGCCCACGTGAAGCTCGTAGGAGAGTTCGCCCACGAACCCGAGCCGCATGGCCCGGACCGGGACGGCCCCGGCGACGGTGAACTCCCGGTAGCCGCTGAAGGGAAATGCCTCGTTGGAGATGTCGGCGTCGACCACCTTTTCCAGCACCTTGCGGGCATTAGGCCCGGAGATGTTGACCACCCCCATGGCGTCGGTCAGATTGACGACCGCGAAATCCCACCCTTCGTACCGGGTATGATACCGGAACCACTCGGCGGTGGCGCCGGCCCGGGCCGTGGAGGTGGTGAGATAGTAGTCGTTTTCCCCCTGCTTGACGATGACCCCGTCGTCGATGACGCAGCCGTCGTCGTTGCACATGGCCGAATACTTGACCCGCCCTTCCTTGAGTTTGGCGATGTCGCTGACATAGACCCGCTGCAGGGCCTTGAGGGCGTCCGGCCCGTGGACCCGGAACTTGCCCAGTGTGGAGGCGTCGAGCATGCCCACGTTGTTGCGGACGTTGAGGATCTCCTCCCGGCAGGTGAAGTCCCGGGAGAAGTACCGGGCCCGGCGCCAGACCCCGATGCGGCGGAAGACCCCGCCGGCCGCTTTCTGGATATGGTGGGCCGGGGTGCGTTTGTGCATGTCGTGGTTGGCTCCGGCATAGGCGGCGATCAGGGTCGGGGTCAGCGGCGCCCGCACCGTGGTCGGCTTCGGCGGTTTGGTGTCCAAAGCCTCGTACTTGGCCACATACAGCGGCAGGTTGTGCCCGGGGATTCCGCCCTGGCCCGGTCCGGTGCCGGCTGAGGTGAATCGCTTGATCAGCTCCGGTACGTCGAAGCCCATTTCGATGGCCTGCTTGATGTTTTTGATGGTGGTGTCTTCATCGAAGCAGATAAAGGTCTTGCGGCCCTTGACCGGGGCGGTGACTAGCTTGGCGCCGCGCTCGGGTCCGGGCAGCATGGCCAGGGTTTTTTCGGCGGCGTCGACATCGGCGGACCGGTCGAGACCGCAGTCGGCCACGGCCTGAAGCCCGGCCAGACGGCCCGAGGCCTCGATGGACCGGGGATGGTTCAGCCCGGTCATTCGTCCGGCCACATGCATCCCCTTGGGGGTTTCGGTCACCAGAAAACAGCCGGTGTGGTGGTCGTAGGCGGTCTTGCCCTGGGCCACGGTGACCGGACCGGTGACCGGGGTCAGGCCGGCCGAGGCGACCAGCACGTCGCAGTCGAAGCTCTTGGAGATGGTGCCGTCCACCGTAGACAGGTGGGCCTTCTTGACCGACTTGGTCCCTTCTACGTCGGTGGCCACCCAGCCCTGCAGGAAATTGATCTTGCGTTCCTTGAGTCCCAGCAGGAGTTCGGGGTTCTGTCCGTCCTCCCGAATATCGGCCACGCAGGAGATCTTGAGCCCCAGATCGAAAAGATCGATGGCCGCCTCCAGGCCCAGGTCATGGCCCACGGAAAAGACCGCCTGGGTCCCCGGCAGCAGGCCGTAGGTGCGGGCCAGCCGATGGGCGCAGCCCACCTGCATTACCCCGGGCCGCTCGTTGTTGTCGAAAAGCAGGGGCCGTTCGATGCATCCGGTGGCCACCACCAGACCCGCGGCCCGAATCTGGATGTAACGCTCGGTGAACGAATCCTTGGGGCCGCCCGTCTGAAAGGCGGAGATCAGGTTGTTGTTGTAGACCCCGATCACCGGGGCCTGGGTGAAGACGCGGATGTTGGGGGTTTCCCGCACCTGAGTCGCCAGTTCCCGGGCCCTTTCATACAGGGGCCGGCCGTCTTCATAGGGGGCGGACCGGTAGTCGAAACACCCCCCGAGCCAGGGCCGGGCCTCCAGCAGGATCACCCGCCGGCCGCTCTCGGCCGCCGCCAGGGCCGCGGTCATGCCGGCCGCGCCCCCGCCGATGACGCAGACATCGGCCTTGGGATAGATTTCGTCATACCGCCCCTGAATCCGGAAATCGGGGGAGATGGCGCCCAGACCGGCGGTCTTTCGGACCTGCTTCATGGCCAGTGGCCAGACCCAGGCCGGTTTGTGCAGGGTCTTATAATAGAACCCGGCCGGCATCATCCAGTCGAGCTTGTCCATAAAGCCCATCAGGTCCCGGTCGGCCGAGCCCACCACATTCTGTTCCTTGACGGTCACGCCGTCTTGGAGCAGGGTGTTTTCGGTCCGCACGTTGGGGAGGCCGTCGACCTCCATGCAGGTGTTGCTGCACTCCCCGTCCAGGCTGTAGAGCCCGCGGGGGCGGTGGTATTTCAAGCTGCGGGCGTAGACCCGGACGCCGTTGGCGAAAAGGGCCGTCGCCACCGTATCGCCGGATACCCCCTGATAGGTCTGGCCCTTGTATTTCAGGGTCCGCTTCTCCGAGGGGTTGATCCGCAAAGTCGGCAGATTGTTGAGCCTGTTCATGATGTCGCCTCCGGTTCTTCGACTTCCAGGTTGGTGAGGGTGTTGCGATGGGTGGTGAACCAGGACCCGCATCCGTCCCTGTGAAACCACCACTCCTTCTGCACGCCCGCCACGCATTTGTTCATATGGACATATTCACACCAGCTGCGGGGGCTGAGCCCTTCCTCGGCCGGTCGGGGGCCTTTGTCCTCTCCGCCGTACCGGAATTCATATCCGTTGCGCTTGCCGCAAATGGGACAAGTAAGCGTCAGTGACATAATCGATTCTCCTTTACACGGACTCTGAAAAGATCCGTTAATTGTCCGGGGTGTAGTTGACCAGCGCGGCCGTTTCCCCCATCAGGCGGTGGTTTTCGTACCGGCGCAGGTTAAACGGCTTCAGGATGTCGGGGCAGTCGCCGCCGGCCATATAGGCCGCCATGTGCTTGCCCACCGCCGAGCAGGACTTGAACCCGAAGTATCCCCATCCGCAGTCCATATAGAACCCGTCGATGGGATCATTGCCGTCCATGATCGGCGCCATGTCCGGGGTCATGTCGGCCAGGCCGCCCCAGATCCGCATGAACTTGACCCCCCGCAGGCAGGGCAGAAACTCCGAAAGCGCCTGGGCCTGGTGCTTGATGTAGTAGGCGGTGGTCAGGGTGGTGTAGTTGGGCCAGGGGTCCATGTGGGCCCCGGTGGCGATCTCGCCCTTGAGGGTCTGGTTGGCGTAGGCGTGATAGGCCCCGGAGGAGACCACGTGGTCGAGGATCGGCTTCAGGGGCTGGGTCACCATCGCCTGAATGGTCAGCACGCTGATGGGCAGCTTGATGCCCAGCATGTGGTAGATGATGCCTGCGGAATACCCGCCGGCGGACACCAGCACCCGCGGGGTGTGGATCTTGCCCCGGCTGGTTTCGATGCCGGTGATTTTGCCGCCCTCGGTATTGATGGCGGTGGCTTCGGTCTGCTGATGGATCTCCACCCCCAGTTTGGCCGCGCCTTTGGCCAGGCCCCAGACCACCGCGTCGTGGCGGACGATGCCGCCGGGCGGATGGTACATGGCCCCGTGAATGGGGTAGGTGATGTCGTCGGAGATATTGAGGGCCGGGACCATCTCCTTGATCTGCTTG
This sequence comes from uncultured Desulfobacterales bacterium, assembly GCA_964573705.1. GTDB lineage: Bacteria > Desulfobacterota > Desulfobacteria > Desulfobacterales > Desulfococcaceae > JAABSQ01. The sequence goes on along the minus strand of CAZNLT010000035.1, from coordinate 29,106 downwards.
GCGTCCAGCAGATGGCTTTCCACCCCGTGGAACTGGGCCGTGGCCACGTTCATGCGGGCGGCGTTCATGGCGGCCTCGCTGTGCATCAGATTCAGGTTGCCGCAGTTGTTGAACATCAGGTTGAAGTTGAGTTCTTTGGTCAGCACGGGCCAGAGGTCCAGGGCCTCCTTGTAGAGCGGCACGTTCTGCTGGGTCCGCTGGTTGGCCCGGACGATGGCGGTGTTTCGCCCGGCCCCGCCGAACCCGATGTAGCGCTTTTCGATGACGGCCACATCGGTCATGCCGTGTTCCTTGGCCAGGTAGTACGCCGTGGCCAAACCGTGCAACCCGCCTCCGATGATCACCGCATCGTAGCTGGATTTAAGCCGGGTTTTTTTCCCCCACAGGGGCGTGTTCTTGCCGATCATAGGTTCCCCCTTGAATAATAAATAAGACGTTTCGACCGAAGCCGGGTGGGCATACTCAGGTGCGATTTTCCCCCTCTATGCAAAATGTAAGAAAACAAGTCAAGAAAAAAATTTCAATTTGAAATAAAAAATTTCAATTCTCTTTCACCAATATCAGTAATCATTTGTATTTATATGAATATAAAATTGTTGTAAACGGAATAAAAAAATGTAATATTCCTTTCAAAAATCATTCAGGAAGGAAATGCCCATGAACACCAACCCGTCACGCCAGGTGATCAGCGAGATTGCCGATCACCTCGATTCACTGACCCCCAAAGGCCGGATCCTGGGCAACTATGTCCTTCAGAACCCGCGCAAGGCGATGTTCATGACCACCAAGGAGCTGGCCGAAACCTGCACCGTCAGCGAAGCGACCGTGGTCCGCTTCGTGAGCCAGCTCGGATACGGCGGCTACGGGGACTTTCTTCAGGCCCTGCGGGATTATGTGGACACCGGTTTGAGCCTGCCGGACCGGGTGGAGCTGCCGGGCATTCAGGGGCCGGGGACCCACCCTATGCACCAGATCCTGCTGGAGGAGATCAACAACCTGCGGCACCTGTACGAAAGCCTCGATACGGAGGCCCTCTCCGCCTTTGCGGACCACCTGTACAAGAGCGAATCGGTCTATGTGATCGGCTCCCGGGTCTCCTTCACCTTCGCCTACTACCTGGGGTGGTCCCTGACCAAGCTTCGCAAAGGGGTGCAGATCCTCAAGGGCAGCGATACCACCGCCATCGACTGGCTGGCCAATTCCCCGGAGAACGCCCTGGTGGTGATCATCGCCACCTCCCGGTATCCCAATGAGTTGATTCGAATGGGCAAGGTGGCCCGCCGCCTCGACAAGACCCTGCTGGTGATCGCCGACAGCAAGCTCTGCCCGCTGATCCAGTTCGCCCACCGAAGCCTGATCGCCCCCTCCAAATCGATTCCGCTGATCGGGTATTCGGCGGGGATATCCTGCATCATCAACTGTCTCATGGTGGAACTGGCCGGCCGCCAGGACGAGGCGATGAAACAGCACCAGGAGCGGCTGGAGCAGGCCTACCTGGAAAACGACCTTCTGTTCAATCTGCACCTTCGGGACAGCGGCGGCTTTTGAGCGGACCCCTTGATTCAGGCGGGGGATCGTGATAGATGAGTTGTATGGCGGGCCCGAAGCTTCAAGAGATAAATTTGACGGCTCGCGGCCTTCACCAGGGGACCTTCAGAGTGGAATGACCGAGCAATGAAAGAGACGGATCTGGAAATGCTCGATCTGGGCTATCGGGATTTTCTGCCGGTCTTCGATCATCTCAGCGCCGGGGTGATCGTGGTCAACCACACCGGCAGAATCATCTATTACAACGAGGCCATGGCCAGGATCGACGACGTCGACCGGCGGGAAGCGCTTCACAGACTGGTGACCGAGATCTATGAGCTGACCCCGGAAACCAGCATGCTGATGCAGTGCCTGCGGACCCGCCGGCCCATTATCGACCGCCCCTTTTATTACCGCACCCGAATGGGCCGGGTGGCCAACACCATCCACAGCGTCTATCCGCTGTTCAAAAACAAATCCCTCAAAGGCGCGGTCTGTTTCGTCCGGGACTACAATGTGCTGGAAGAGACCCTCACCCAGGTCTCCATTCCCCGGGCCAAAGAAAACCTCGGCAACAACACCCGATTCACCTTTTCCAGCATCATCGGAAAAGATCCCGAATTTCTGCGGGCGGTCAACACCGGCATGATGGCCGCCAACACCCCCTCTCCGGTGATGCTCTACGGCGAAACCGGCACCGGCAAGGAGCTTTTCGCCCAGTCCATTCATAATTTCAGCGATCGGAAAACATCCCGCTACACCGCGGTCAACTGCGCCGCGATACCGGAAAACCTGCTGGAGGGGATTCTCTTCGGCACCTCCAGGGGGGCCTTTACCGGGGCCCATTCCAAGCCGGGGCTGTTCGAAAAGGCCAGCGGCGGCACCCTCTTTCTGGACGAGCTCAACTCGATGCCGGTGGGGCTTCAGGCCAAGATCCTTCGGGTGCTGCAGGAGCACCGGGTCCGGCGGCTGGGCTCCTTCAAAGAGATCGAGGTGGACCTGAAGATCATCAGCTCGGTCAACCGCCAGCCCCACACCGCCATTGCGGAAGGGTCCCTGCGGCCCGATCTGTTCTATCGTTTGGGGGTCGTCTTCATCCCCATACCGCCGCTGCGGGAGCGAAAAACCGAACTCGAACGGCTGATCCATCATTTCATCCGCAAACACGGCCGGGCTTTGGGAAAAGAGGTGACCGGCATCGCCCCCGAGGTCCTCGACATCTTCAAGGATTACCACTGGCCCGGCAATGTCCGGGAGCTGGAGCATGTCATCGAGGGGGCCCTCAACCTGGTGGGCCAGGCCGAAACCATCGAACTGGACCACCTCCGGTCCCACCTGCCCACCTGGTACCGAATGAAAAACCAGCCCTCGACCCCGGACTCTTATTTTCCGGAACCGTTTGCCCCCCATACCCCGGTTCCGCTCACACCGGCGCCAGGGGAACCTCTGGAAAACGGCGACCGGCATCCCCCTAAGCCGTCAGGCCGACGGGGAAAAAACCTCATCAAAACCCAGGAAGACCGGGAAAAACGGCTCATTCTCAAGGCCCTTCAAACCCACCAGGGCAATGTCACCCGCGCCGCCCAATCCATGGGGATCTCCCGGCAGCTGCTCCATTACAAGATGAAAAAGCACCGGATTTCTCGGACGGAGTTTGTCTGAGCGGTTAGCGTGTGAGAACATCCCCGGTCATCTTCGCGGCGCCCTCTGCCCTGAGCGGGCCTTGGCGATATTGAGCGCCAGCACGCTCCCGACAATCAGCAGACTCCCCACCGTAAACCGCCATCCGACCGGATCATTGAGAAAGGCGATGCCGATCATGGCTGTGAAGACCACTTCCATGGACATGAAGACCCCGCCTTCCAGGCTGGTGCAGTAAAAAAACCCATGGTTCATCAACAATTGTGCCGTGAGGGCCGATAGAACGATGCCGCCGCAGATGGCCAGTTGATCCGGGGGCCAGGGGAGTACCGGGCCGAGGGTGTAGGCCGGGAAGGTGACCATCATGCCCATGGTGCACAGGTAGAGGTAGATGACCGCCGGGCCGTTTTTGGCCCGCAGGGCCTTGATGAGGGTCACCGTCAGGCCGGCGAACACAGCGCCCAGCACGCCGAAAACCTGCCCCAGCAGACCGCCCCCGACCTGGAAGTCGAACAGGATCATCACCCCGATCATCATGGCGACGATGCAGACGATCCCCAGGGGCGTCACCCGCTCGCCGAAGATCAGAAACGAGAAGATGGCGGCATAAGCCGGAAACGAAAAGAACAGGACCATGGCCGTGGAGACCGGCAGCAGGCGGATGGCGCCGTAGAGCAGCACCAGCGCGATGGACCCGGTGCAGCCCCGGACCATCAACAGCGGGATGTTGTACCCCCTGAACGGGTTCCCGGCCCGACCCAGAAACACCACCAGGATCGCGAAACCACCGGCAAACCGGTAGAAGGCGAGGTCCCAGACCCGGAACTCCGGTCCGATGGTCTTTACCAGGATGTTCATAATGGTAAATGACAACGCCGCCCCGAGCATCAGCAGCGGGCCTGCGGCGGATCGATAAATGCGAATGGCGAATGCGGTCATGACGATCTTTCCTTATAAAGCTGATGGTGGGTTCTATGGAATCGACCGAACCGTGTCAAGGCGGAAAAATCACCGCTAAACCGGTTCAGAGGGAGAATACGAAAATGAAAGACGCCACCGTGGACATACCGATCGAGACAGAGCCTGGTCAACCGAATAGTCAACCCCATGAAAAAGCAGATTCATTCAAAAAAATAAATCGACCTCACCAAAAACAACCCTTGACATTCCCAGCCGCATCTTCGATATACGTTAAATATATTTTGAATATATTGAATTGCCCGAAGAAACCATGCCCCGAAAAAACCGATCACACCCGTCGGCCCCGCTCAGCGAGGTCGCCTATCAGCGGATCAAAGACATGATCATCACGGTCCGCCTGCGTCCGGGGGACCAGATCGATGAAGCCCGGCTGGCCGATGAGCTTTCCATCGGCCGCACCCCGATTCGGGAATCCCTGTTCCGGCTGGCGGCCGAGGGGTTGATTCAGGTGCGCCCCGGAAGGGGGTTTCTGGTTCGGGAGGTTACCCTGAGCGACCTCAAAGACCTTTTCGAGACCCTCCTGATTCTGGAACGCTCCGCCGCGGCCCTGGCGGCCCGGCGCATTCGACCGGAACAGATCGGGACCCTGCGAAAAATCAACGCCGATTTTGAAAAGGTCTGGAGAAAAAAGGATTTTCTGGGGGTCACCCTGCAAAACAGCCGGTTTCACCGGGCCCTTTACGATGCGACGGACAACCGCTTTCTCAAGTCTTACCTCGATTCTTTGCAGAACCAGTCTCAGCGCCTGGCCTATCTCTGTTTCAGCCGTCAGGATGCCGCCATGGACCTGGAATCCCACGGGGTCCATTCCATCAAAGACCATGAACGTCTGATCGCCGGCCTCGAAAGACGGGATGAGGGGGAGGCGGTCCGCATCGTAACGGAACATATCAAACTGTTTCAAAGACGGATCCATCAGTTCGCCGTTCCGTCGGAGGTGGACATGGACCTGATCATCCTTCGGGAATAAGGTTTGTTCACCCGATTTTTTTCAACCCGATGTCATTTATATTGATGACGACGAATTGGAGTCGAGGATTGTGGAATTAAGAGCCATACACGAACGATGCTCCGGATGCGGGGTCTGTAAACTGGCCTGCGCCCTGGAAAACTACCGGGAGGTCAACCCCTCCAAAGCCCTCCTTCGCATCGAAGGCCGCTTCCCCGCGCCGGGGGACTACCGGGTCCACCTGTGCGATCAGTGCGGCGAGTGCGCCGAGGTCTGCCCGGCCGAGGCGATCACTTTGGATGAAGACGGGGTCTACCGAATCGACGAAGAAACCTGCACCGAATGCGGCACCTGCGTCGAGACCTGCCCCCACGGGGTCATCATGGTGGGCAAAGATTCGGATGTGCCGAGCAAGTGCATTCTCTGCGGGGAATGCGCCCGGGCCTGCCCCCGGGGGGCCATTGGGCTGGTGGAAACCGAAGAGAAAGAGGGGGTGTGATATGCCGTACGGATACGCGGGCAAGGTCCTGAGAATCGATTTGAGCACCGGTTCGGTGACCACCGAGCCGCTGTCCGAAGAACTGATCGAACGGTTCATCGGCGGCAGGGGATTCGTGGCCAAAACCATGTTTGACGAAATTCCCGCCGGAACCGGCCCTTTCAGCAAAGACAACCGGTTCGTCATCGCCTCCGGGCCCTTGAGCGGTCACTATCTGCCGGCCAGCGGCAAAACCCATTTCGGGACCAAATCCCCGGCCACCGGCGGCTATGCCGACAGCAACATGGGGGGGCATTTCGGTCCGGCCTTGAAATACGCGGGCTATGACATGATGATCCTGACCGGCTGCGCCGAGGCCCCGAGCTATCTTTTCATCGACGACGACCGAGTGGAGATTCGGTCCGCCGACGCCTATTGGGGACAGGGTTCGCTGGTCGTCGAAAAACAGATGAAGGAAGACCTCGGAGAAGACTTCCAGGTCCTCACCATCGGACCCGCCGGAGAAAACCGGGTCCGGTTCGCCTGCATCTCCCACGACTTCGGCCGCCAGGCCGGCAGGACCGGGGTGGGTGCGGTGCTCGGATCCAAACACATCAAGGCGATCGCGGTCCGGGGTACCGGGAGCCTGCCGGTCTTCGACGTGGACGCCGCCTTTGAAGCGGGCAAGGCCGCCTTTCAGCAGATCTACACCAAACCCGGGTTTACCGGCTGGACCCCCGAAGGCACCGCCGGCATCACCGACTGGACCAACGAGGTCGGGGTCTTTCCCACCCGGAACTTTCAGACCTCCCATTCGGATCATTATAAAGCCATCAACGGCAAAGAGATCCTCAAGCAGATCAAGATCACCGACAAGGGATGCTACTGCTGCCCCACCCCCTGCGGCAAGTACGGCAAAGCCGTCACCGCCATGGGATCGGCTTATATGGAAGGACCCGAGTACGAAACCATCGCCCTGTTCGGCGGCAGCTGCCTGCTGCCCACCATCCATGACGTGGCTTATGCCAACTATCTCTGCGATGAACTGGGCCTCGACACCATCTCCGGCGGAGCGGTGGTCTCCTGGGCCGTCGAGTGCCTGGAAAAGGGCATTCTGACCGAGGAGCAGACCGGTCGGCCGCTCGCCTTCGGAGACCTTGAAACGGTCGATTACCTGCTTCGGAAAATTGCCGCTCGAGACGGAATCGGGGATCTTCTGGCCGAAGGGGTCAAGATCGCTTCGGAAAAAATCGGCGGCGGCTCGGACCGGTTCGCCATCCATGTCAAGGGGCTGGAGTGGACCGGGTATGAAAGTCGGAACGCCCCCTCCATGATGCTGGCCTATATGACCGCCGACGTGGGGGCTCACCACAACCGGGCCTGGGTTCTGGGCCACGACGTGGCCGGCTCCGCCACCAATGTCCACGACCTGATCACCGCCGGCGGCAAGGGGGAAAAACTGCCCAAAGCGCCGGTCACGGAAGACTGCGCCGATTTCGTCATCGAGTCCCAGAATACCCGCCCGCTGTTCGACGCCCTGGGGGTGTGCCGGCTGCAGTTCATGGAGCTGGGATTCGAACCGGAAAACTATGAAAAGCTGTTCTATGTCATCACCGGTAAAATGCTCTCCTGGCAGGAGATGCTGAAGGTGTCGGAACGGATCTGGCAGTTGACCCGGGCCTTCTCCGCCCGTGAAATCGCTCAATTCGGCCGCCACCTCGATTTTCCGCCGCCCCGGTTCTACACCGAGCCGATCCCCAGCGGCCCCAATGCGGGGCACCATGTCACCCGGCAAGAGGTCGACACGCTGCTGGACTGGTACTACCAGAAACGCGGCTGGACCCAGCAGGGGATTCCGTCCCGGGAGACCCTGGAACAGGCCGGTCTGCCGGAAATCGCCGAGGCCCTGGAAGCGGCCGGTCTCTATTCATGATTCGGAAAAAAAGGAGAATCCGCATGCTGCTCGGACTGCATACTTACAGCTTTCATCTTCATGGAATGGGGCAGAACTGGGGCGGATACAAACTGGCATGGGACCCGGTCTGGGACATCTTCGGGTTGATGGATGAGGCCAAAAAGCTGGGGCTTGACGGGTTGCACATCACCGCCGCCGATCTGATATCCACCGACGACGCCCGCCTGCGGGAGGTCCGCCGGGCCGCCGAAGAGCGGGGGCTGTACCTGGAGTACAATTTTTCTCTGGATGCCTCGGCCTATGACGATCGTCTGACGAACACCATGGAAGAGGGAATCGCCATCGCCGAAAAGATCGGCTCGGATATCGGCAAGATCAGCATGGATGTTCACCGGCCCCATCCGGTCTGCGGATCGGCCTTTCATTCGAAGGTGATTCCCCAGCTGGAACGGATCGCTCAAAAAGCTGCGGCCGCAGCGCCGACCGCCCAAAACGCCGGGGTCCGGCTCTGCCTCGAAAACCACACCGAGGCCTTCAGCGACGAAGTGATCTGGGTCATTCAACGAGTCGACCATCCCTATGTGGGGGCCTGCGTGGACACCAACAACTCGCTCATGGTGGGCGAGGATCCGCTGACCGCTGTTCGCAAACTGGCGCCCCTGGCCTATACCAACCATTTTTCCGACCACGCCATTGTATTCGACCAGTACGGATGCCGCATCACCGGGGTGGCTACCGGTACCGGGGATGTACCCATGAAGGCCGCCTTTCAGGCGATTCGGGCCAATCCGAACATGAACCGGCTCAACCTGGAGGTGGAATTCGATCCCGGCGCGGACGGTCCGGCGGAGGCCCGTCGCCGGGAGTACGATGCGGTGGTGGAAAGCATCCGCTTCGCCCGGGAAGAACTGGGGGTCGGAAAATGAACATCTATTTTACAAATCTGCTTGAAAAGGGGGAACCATGCGTAAAATCCTGACACCGGACACCGTCGACAAAACCGCAGACGCGGTGGTCATCGGCGGGGGCATCATCGGGACGGCCACCGCCTTCTGGCTGTCCAGGGCCGGTCTGTCCACCATTGTGCTGGAGATGCGGGACGGTCTTTCCACCCTGACCACCACCGCCTCCATCGAATCCTTTCGGGCCCAGTTCACCGAACCGGCCATGGCCGCCCTGGCCCGGGAATCGATCGAGGTGTGGGAAAACTTTGCCGAGGTCACCGGTCTCGACGGCTATGAAATCGACCTGCATCACGGCGGGTACATGTTTTGCACCACCGAAGCGGAAAAGGTCCCCCTGATCCAGGAAACGGTGGACGAGTACCGTGCCGTGGGGGTGACCGATTCCGAGTTTCTGACCGGAGAGGAGGTGATCAAACGGTATCCCTGGATATCTCCCGAAGTCAAGGCTGCGGCGTTTCGAGCCAAGGACGGCTGGTTTTCGGCCCATGAGGTGACCCAGGGATTCGCCCGGGCCGCGGAAAACGCCAGATTCTATCTTCGCACCCGGGCTACCGGCATCGAAAAAGACGATAAAGGGGTATCGGGGGTGGTCACCGACCGGGGAACCATTCAGACCCGGGTGGCGGTCAATGCGGCCGGACCGTTTGCGGTCACGGTGGCCGGGTGGGCCGGCGTCGATCTGCCGGTGTTCCAGATGCGGCGGCAGCGGGTGTTTGTGGCCCCGCATTCCAAAATCCCCCGGGAGGCGCCGTTGACCATCGACCTCGAAAACGAATCCTACTGGCGGCCGGAAACCGGCGGGGCCCTGCTGGGCTGGCACGACCCGGACGAGCCCAAGACCGACCCCCTGGAGGACCCCCAGGGAGACTGGGATTTTCCGGCCGTCAACCTGGATATGGTCTCCCGGCTGAGCCCCTTCTGGAACGAGGTCATCGAGGATTTGACCAAGGACGACCTCTCGGTCTATGCCGGGCAGTATGTCCACGCCCCGGACGACCAGCCCATCATCGGGCCGGTGGAGGCGGCGCCCGGTTTTCATCTCAACTGCGCCTACTGGCCCGGGGTCATGCTCTCGGCCGCCTCCGGTCGGTGGACCGCGGACCTGATCACCGGAAAGATGAAAAATCAAGACAACCCGCTGCGCCTTTCCCGGTTCGAGGAGGGGGTTTCCACGGTTCGCGGGGCCCTGCTGCGGGGTCGGCATTGAGCGGCAAAAGACGTCCGGGAAACGTTCTTTTCACAACATCCATCATTATCAACTCAACCAAGGAGGCATCATGAAAAACGTAGGTATCGGATTTACAGCGGCATTGATTTCGGTTCTGCTGATGGTCGGCGCAAGCCAGGCTCCGGCCGAAGACAAGGTCCTGACGGTGGGGGTGATGGCGCCCTTCACCGGCCCCTCGGCCAAAACCGGGGATGAGTTCAAATCGGTCAGCACCATGGCCTTCGATAACATCGACAATCAGATCGGGGACTACAAAATCGAACTGATCTGGATCGATTCCCAGTCCGATCCGGCCAAAGCGGCCAGCGCCTATGCCGAAGCGGTGGAGCGCAAGGGCATGGAGGTCGGCATCCTGAACTGGCACAGCTCGGTGGCCATTTCGGTCATGGACGTGGCGGCCCAGTACAAGGTGCCCCATATCTTCGCCTTCGGCGCGGCCCCCATCATCAATGAAAAATACAATTCCGACCCCGAAAAATACCGGTACTGGTGCGGAAAGGGATGGCCGGTGCCGGCGAAACTGACCCTGGGCTACACCGAGTGCCTTCAGAACGCCATCGACAAGGGGCTCTGGAAACCCGAAAAGAAGGTGGCCGCCATCTACGGGGAAGACACCGACTGGGGCCGCAGCCAGGGCGAGGCCCTGACCGAGGAGTTCAAAAAGATCGGCTGGGAGGTGATCTCCCAGGACTATTTTCCGCCCACCCAGACCGACTTCTATCCGCTCCTGAGCAAGTGGCGAAAGGCCGGGGTAGCAGCCATCGCCGGCACCTCCACCTCGGCCCCGGCCATTACCGCCCTGGTGAAGCAAGCCGACGAAGTGGGCCTATGCGCGGTGATCATCGCCGACGGCCTGGGCTGGGTCGGCGACTGGTACAAGCTGACCGGCAAGTCCTCCAACTACGTCCTGGACATGATCCCCACCCTGACCACCCCGGAGGCCAAAAAATGGGCCGAAATGATCGAACAGAAATACGGATACAAACCCAGCCCCTCCGCTTCCGGGCTGGCCTATGACTGGGCCAACTTCGCCATCAAGATTCTGCAGCGGGCCCATGAAAAACACAATGAACTCAACCGGACCACCATTCTGGAAGTGTTCCAGACCGAAGTGGTGCCGGGCAAGCTCACCTACAGCAAGGCCGACGGGGCGTTGATCATGAATGAATACCGATTCTCCGAATCCTCCATGCCGGATGCGGTAGTGGCCAGAGACGGATTCTACTTTCCGGTAATTCAGTACGTGGACGGCGAGGGGCACATCGTCTATCCCGAAGATTGGAAGGATCAGGATTTCCAGCCGGCTAAATAGCCGCATTCAAAAAATCCTGGCCATGGGGAATGAAATATTCTATGGGTTTCTCATGGCCGGGATCCCACATATCGCTTCTCCATCCATTCTCACATCCGTCGAACCGTCTGATGTCGCAGCGGAGATGACAAAAGCGGTCGCATGAGGAAAATCGAACCCTCCGATTCCCCATCCCCCTTGCGCGGCTACCTGGCGGTGACCGCCGCCGCGGCCTGCTGGGGTACCTCCGGCATCTTCATCAAGCTGATCATGACCGGCAGCGGCATGACCGCCACCGGCCTGGCCTTCTGGCGGGACATCGGGACCTTTCTTCTGTTTTTGACCGTCTGCGGCCTTTTTCGGCGAAACGGTCTTCGGGTGCACCGTTCCGACTGGCCGTGGCTGGTCTGCATGGGGGTGAGCCTGGGGCTGTTTCATGTCAGCTGGAATCTGGGCATCCTGATCAACGGCCCGGCCGTCACCACGGTTCAGCAGGCGGCCATGCCGGTCATCGTTCTGGTGGTGGCCCGGTTCGCCTGGGGCGAACGGATCAACTGGCAAAAACTGGGCGCGGCCTTTCTCATCGTCATCGGCACGGTTTTTGTATCCGGGATCTTGTCGACAGGGAGGCGGCCTTTGACGATTCACGGCCTCATCGCGGGGTTCTGCGTCCCCGTATTCTATGCAGGCTGGTCCATGTTCGGAAAACAGGTGCGGGGGCGGTATTCCGCGGAGGTGGTGCTGACCTACGCCTTCGGCATCGCGGCCCTGGTGCTGCTGCCGTTTCAGTTCCGGCTCGGGTATCCCTGGCCGATCTCCCCCCGAATCTGGGTCTGGTACGCCGGCCTCATCGGCCTGGCGACCGGCGGCGGTTTTTTCGCCTATACCTACGGACTGGGGCATCTGCCGGCCGGCGTGGCCAGTATTCTGGTGATGACCGAAATTCTGTTTGTGTCGGTGTACGCCTTTTTTCTGCTGAACGAGCTGATGACCCCCATGGAATCGGCGGGCGCGGTGCTGGTCATCGGCGGTGTGGTTCTGCTGTTTCAGCGAAAAGAAAAACGGCCGGCGGCGGAAAAGGTTCATCACCCCAACCTGAATTCGAAACCCTATGAGGAGGAGACCGGATCATGAAAATCATGGTGGGATATGACGGGTCCAATGCGGCGCTGGATGCCCTGCGGCTGTCGATCAAACATGCCCAAGCATTCGACGCCAAGGTGGAGATCGTTTGGTCCATGAAAGGCGGCGGGGAAGACAAGGCGGAAAAAATCGAACTCGCCAACAGTCAATTGGGGTTTGCTGAGGAACTGCTGAACAAAGCCTCCGTTCCCTGTGAAACCCATCTTCTGGTGCGGGGAATGACCCCGGGGGAGGACATGGTTCGGTTCGCCAAAGAACAGGGCGTCGAATCGATTATTCTGGGGGTGAAACGCCGGTCCAAGGTAGGGAAGATGCTTTTCGGATCCAACGCCCAGTACGTCATTCTGAATGCCCCCTGTCCGGTCATTACCGTCCATTAATGGCCTATTTCACTACCCGTGACGGATGCCGGTTGTTCTACGACATTCAAGGGGACCGTGGGACAGAAACGGGGGCGGAAGGGGAAGCGAACGCGCCGACCGTCGTCTTTCTCAACGGCACGGCCCAGACCGCCGTCAACTGGCACCCTCAGGTTCGGGCCCTGAAAGACCGGTTCCGGGTCCTTACCTATGACGCCCGGGCCCAGGGCCGCAGCGAACTCGGCTCGACAGAGCTTACCTGGCAGCGCCACGTGAATGATCTGAAGGCGCTTCTGGCGGACCGATCCGTCTCCCGGGCCGCCCTGGTGGGCATGAGCCACGGGGCCTTCATCGCCCTGGCCTTCGCCCACCAATTTCCGAAACGGGTCAATCGCGTCGTGCTGGGCGGACTGGGGGACGCCCCCTCCCGGCGGTCTCGACTGTATCTTCGCTCCTGGTCGGAAATTCTCGTTGCAGGCAACCTCGAAATGATGTTCCGGTCCTTTATCCCCACCGTGTTCGGAGAAGCCTTTCTGCGGGAACATGAAAGAATCCTGAGCCAAATCGTCGCCGCCCTGGTCAGGCGAAACAACCGAGACGCCCTGCTCGCCCACCTGAACGCCTTGGCCGAATACCCCCCGGCCGCCCGATTTACACCCACCCCAGATATTCCTCTGCTGGTGCTTTCCGGAGAAGAAGACCTGCTGGCGCCGCCCGAAAGCGGACGACGCCTCGCAGTCCGCTGCGGCGGAGAATTTGAGCGGGTCATCGGAACCGGTCACTCTCTTCCCTCGGAGGCGCCGGCCCGCTTTTCCGCCCGCATTGCCGCATTTCTGTCCGGCTGACCCCGCCGGTTCACCGGTTCACCGGATCAAAAGCCGGCTTAAATCCTCGTTTCGGTCAAACCTGAATGGTCGAGTGAAGGCCCCCCCGGGCTATTTTCCCGGGCCGGGAAGCTGTTTGAGCGACAGCGAGTTCTTGCCGGACCGGGAAAATAGCCCGGGGGGGCCGAAACGGTGATCATGGCCAAAAAGCTCGACCGATCCTGGAAACGGGTTCTTTCCCGGTCGGCATCCGCCCTGAACGCCTGAGACGCCGCCCTGAAATTCAATGAAACAAAAAACATCATTTTCCGACGCTGAAAAAGAAAAATATTTTTCGCATGTGCATGTTTTCTTTTCGGTAGGCGAAAAAATTTTTTCTTTTTCACTTGTCCGACGTCACCGTTTTTTCGAAAAGTTATCTCCGGTCTATTTGAAGTGAAAATGATGAATATTCAAGTTCTTGATCCTGAAATCCGGGATTAAAACACAAAAAATAAATTTCATTCATCACTTTGGTATAATCATTGCTGTAATAGAAATGTCAAACCTGAAACGGTGAAGCGCATTCTTTCATCAACCCTGAATCAACCTTATCACTGGAGGACGCTATGAAGAAACGGTTTTGGACCGGATGGCTGCTGGTAACCCTGTCGATCATTCTGATGGCCGGCGTGCCGACCGCCGGGGCGGAAAAGACCCTCAAGGTCGGAGTGCTCGGGCCCTATACCGGCCCCTCGGCCAAGAACGGGGCCGAATTCAAGGCTTCGGTGGAGATGGCCATGGACAAGATCGACTATAAGGTGGGCGACTACAAGATCGAGCTGGTCTGGATCGACTCTCAATCGGACCCGGCCAAGGCGGCCAGCGCCTACGCCGAGGCGGTGGAGCGGATGGGCATCGACTGCGCCATGCAGAACTGGCACAGTTCGGTGGCCGTGGCGGTCATGGATGTGGCGGCCCAGTACAAGGTGCCCCACTGGTTCGGTTTCGGGGCCACCGAGGTGGTCAATGAAAAATGGCAGGCCGATCCGGAAAAATACAGCTACTGGGGCGGCAAGGGATGGCCGGTGCCCGCCAAGATGGCGGTGGGGTATGTGGAGTGCCTCAACAACGCCGTGGAGAAAGGCGCCTGGAAGCCCAAGAGCAGGAAGGTGGCCATCTACGGAGAAGACACCGACTGGGGCCGCAGCCTGGGCGGGGCCCTCAAGGAGATGTTCGCCGAAAACGGATGGGAAATCGCCTCGACAGACTATTTTCCCATCACCCAGACCGACTTTTACCCGCTGCTGAGCAAATACAAGACCATGGACATCGCGGTTCTGGCCGGCACCTCCACGGCGGCCCCCACCATGACCGCCTTTGTGAAACAGGCCAGCGAGGTGGGCCTCGAATCGGTCATCATCGCCGACGGGTTGGGCTGGATGGGCGACTGGTACAAAATGGCCGGTCCCGGCTCCAACTACGTGCTGGACATGATCCCCCAGCTGACCACCCCCGAAGCCAGAAAATGGGCCAAGGGCATTCAGGCCAAATACGGGTTCAATCCCAGCCCCTCGGCCGGCGGCCTCTGCTATGACGGCGCCAACATGTTCATCAAGATCCTCAACCGCACCCTCGAAAAATACGGCGATCTCACCAAAGAGAACATCCACAAGGTCTTTCTGGAGGATGTCCACACCGGGAAGCTGACCTACAGCAAGGCCGACGGCGCCCTGATCATGAACGAGTACCGGTACACCGCCGATTCGGTGCCCGACCCGGTGGTGGGCAAGGATGCCTATTATTTTCCGGTAATCCAGTACACCAACGGGAAAGGCCAGATCGTCTATCCCGAAGACTGGAAGGAAAAGGATTTCGAACCCCCGAAATAATTCCCCGGCTGTCGATTCAACCACCGGGCCGGGGGTCGCCCCGGCCCGCATTCCCCTATCCATAACCAGAGGCGGCGGAAGGCAATGAATATCTTAGAAACCAAACATCTGACCAAGCGCTTCGGCGGACTGGTGGCGGTGAATGACGTCTCCATGCGCGTCGAGGAAGGGGAGATCGTGGGCCTGATCGGCCCCAACGGCGCCGGCAAGACCACCCTGCTCAATGCCATCGCCGGCCTCAACCCGCCCACCTCGGGCAAGGTCTATTTCCTCGGAAAGGAAACCACCGGCCAGGGCCCGGACAAGATGTGCCGTCTGGGCCTGGCCCGGACGTTTCAGATCCCCAATCCTTTTCCAAAGATGACGGTGCTGGAGACGGTCATGTGCGCCACCCTGTTCGGAAACAAGGCCGGGGCCGTCAAGGACCCGACGGCCCACAGCCGCAAGATGCTCTCCTTTGTGGAATTTCCCATGGATGAGGATACCGTTTCCCAGCAGCTCAACACGGTACAGCTCAAACGGCTGGATCTGGCCCGGGCCCTGTCCACCAATCCCAAGCTGCTGTTTCTGGACGAGGTGGCATCGGGATTGAGTGAAGGAGAGCTGACCGACATCATGGCGGTGATTCGAAAGATCCGCGACAGCGGGGTCAATATTCTGATGGTCGAGCACATCATGCATTTGATCATGAATCTGTGCGACCGGCTGGTCTGCATTCAGTTCGGCACCAAAATCGCCGAGGGGGCCACCCAGGAGGTGGCTCGGGACCCCAAGGTCACGGAGGCCTACCTGGGTACTGCGGAAGATCAGTGCGCGCCCGAAATCGAAACCGAGGCCGCGCCCGAGTAAAACCATTTCACCGGCAGAACGGAGAACCGTATGCTTCTGGAAGTGAAACAACTCAATGCCGGTCACGGCTTTTTGCAAATCCTGTGGGATGTCTCGATTCAGATCGATGTGGGGGAGTATGTCTGCATCGTCGGCCCCAACGGGGCCGGCAAAAGCACCACCCTCAAGACCATCGCCGGCCTGATCAACCCGATCAGCGGCCAGGTTCTGTTCAAGGGAGAGCCCATCGACGGTATCGGGGGCCATAAGGTCACCCGAAAGGGGATCGCGTTTACCTCGGAAGAGATGAACCTGTTCACCAACATGTCGGTCCAGGAAAACCTTCTGATGGGGGCCTACATCCTGGACGACAAAGCGTTGATCAAGCGGCGGATGACCTATGTCTACGAATTTTTCCCGCGCCTGGCCGAACGAAGAAGCCAGCTGGCCGGCACCATGAGCGGCGGGGAGCGCAAGATGCTCGCCATCGGACGGGCATTGATGTCCGATCCCGACCTGCTGCTGGTGGATGAGCCCTCTTTCGGTTTGGCTCCCCAACTGACGACCACCGTCTTCGAATCTCTTGACAAACTGGTCCAAGAGGGATTGACCATCCTGCTGGTGGAGCAGAACGTGACCAAAACCCTGGCGGTCACCCGCCGGGGCTACGTACTGGAAAACGGCCGCATCACCCTGAAAGGCAAAAGCTCGGAGCTGGCTTGCGATCCCCATGTCCGCAAGGTGTTTCTGGGCGTATGAGAACCGACACCCGATAACCCAAAGGAAAGATCATGTCTGAACGTTTCCTGAGCTGGCTCAAATCGGCAGCCGGCATCACCATTCTCCTGACCATTTTCCTGGCCGTCTACGCCACCATCGACCGGGGCCCCTATATCCTGGTCAACACCGCCATCACCGGCGGCATGCTGGCCCTGGTGGCCATCGGCCTGGCCCTGCTGCTGGGGGTGATGAACGTGGCTTCCTTCGTTCACGGGGAATACTTCATGATCGGCACCCTGGCGGCCTATTATGTGTTCACCCCCCTGAACGCCTATCTCACCGAAAACCCGAACCCCTTCCTGACCAATCTGGCCCCCCTGATCGCGATCCTCTCCGCGGCCGTGGTCGGCGCGGCGGCCGGGGCCCTGACCGAGATTCTGGTCTTCGCCCCCATGCGCCGGCGCAGCCGGGAAAACTGGGTGATGAACTCCTTTCTGCTGACGGTGGGGTTGGCGGTCGTGCTGATCAACGCGCACCTGTTGATCTTCGGCGCCGATTTCAAGGGCATCGTCCGCTACTGGCCCGGAAGACCTTTCACCATCATGGACGTTTTCATCTCACGGGACCGGTTTTTCGCCTTTCTGATCTCTCTTGTGGTCATCCTGGTTTTCTGGCTGTTTATGAAAATGACCCGGACCGGCCGGGCGATTCGGGCGGTCTCCCAGGATGAAACCGGCTCCCTGATGGTGGGGATCAATCTCACCGGAATCCTCATCTTCACCATGGCTCTGGGCTGTTCCCTGGCCGCGGTGGCCGGCGCCAGCCTGCTTTTTCTGTATCCATCCTACCCCACGGTGGGACTGGAGGCGCTTTACATGGCCTGGTTCATCGTCATCCTGGTGGGGCTCGGCAACATCATCGGGGCGTTGACCGGCGGCTTCATGGTGGCCCTGCTGAAGGTGCTGACGGTGGAATACATCGGCTCGGGATGGGACTTCGTGGTGCCTACGGCTCTGATTATCATTGTCTTGATTTTCAAACCCAGCGGGATTTTCGGTTCCGAAGTCCGGGGCGCACTCGAAAAATAGGAAAAGGAGATGAGGATTTCATGACCCCCATGGACAAAGTTCTCGGCAAATTGAATCTGACCCCGGCCGGTATTCTCGGTCTGGTCATTCTGGCGGTGCTGCCGTTTATACCGCCCTTTAATCAGGAATATATGGTCCGCTGGCTGATCTCTGCGGCGCTCATCGCGGCCGGGGCCATCGCCTTCGATTTTACGGC
The DNA here is from genome assembly GCA_964573705.1 of uncultured Desulfobacterales bacterium. GTDB lineage: Bacteria > Desulfobacterota > Desulfobacteria > Desulfobacterales > Desulfococcaceae > JAABSQ01. The sequence continues at coordinate 11,102 of CAZNLT010000035.1, read as the reverse complement.
CGGTTTCATCAATATCGTCAACTTCGGTTTCTATGCCATTCTCGGCCTCGGCGGATACACCTCCGCCATTCTGGCGGTCAATTACGGGCTGACCCCCTGGATCGGTGTTCTATGCGGCGCGGTCACCGCCGGCCTGCTCGGACTTCTGGTGGGGCTTCTGACCCTTCGGCTGCGGGGCATATTCGCCGCGGTGATGGCCTGGTTCGTCGGCCTGGCCCTGATGGGGCTGGCCACCAAAATGGTCTGGCTCACCCGGGGCCCTCTGGGATTGCGGACCCCCCGGCTGTTCGAAACCGCATCCAACATTCCCTACTATTATATCATGCTGTTGCTGATGCTGTTCATCTATCTGGTCTGCAGCTGGGTGACCAGTTCCAAGGTCGGCATCGCCTTCAAGGCCATCGGCCAGAACATGGATGCGGCCCGTACCTCGGGGATCAATCCGACCTACTACCGGATTCTCAACTTCACCCTGTCCTGCACCCTGGCCGGGCTGCTGGGCGGGTTCTACGCCCACTACTACGGCATCCTCACCCCGGATATCATGCATACCGCCAAAACCGTTGAGGTATTGGCAGTGGCCTATATCGGAGGCCGGGGCAGCCTCTGGGGCGGGGCCGCCATCGCCTTTCCGTTTATCCTGGCCATGGAGCTGGTCCGTTCGGGGCTGTCCAATCTGCCGGGGTTGAACCTGATCATTTACGGGCTGCTCCTGATTCTCGTGATGATCTATTATCCGGGCGGATTCGCCCAGTTTTTCGATACCTATGTCCGACATCCCAAGAACAAGGCCTTGAACTATTTTTTGAACGGAAGCACAGCCCGGGCGTAATTTATTCAAAAAAATAACAGGCGCACACCACCCCCGATATCGGGTGTTGAATTGAAAATACAGAGGATTAAGGAGAATCAAACACTATGAAATCACATGCAAGAGTCGTCGTGATCGGCGGAGGGGCCATCGGCGTCAGCGTGGCCTATCACCTGGCAAAATACGGATGGAAAGACGTGGTGCTGGTGGAAAAACATGAACTGACCTCCGGGTCCACCTGGATGGCCGCCGGCAACTGTTCGTTCTTTCACAGCAATTTCTATTGCACCCAGGTCAACATGAAGTCGATCGACATCTATAAAAATCTCGAAAAAGAGACCGGCCAGTCCGCCGGATGGCACACCACCGGCTCCATTCGCACGGCCGACAACCCCGGCCGCATGGAGGAGCTGGGGTATATCTACTCCATGCATCAGTGCCTGGGCCTGGATGTCAGCTGGGTCACCCCGAAAGAGATCGCCGAGCTTCACCCCCTGATGAACGTGGAATCCTTCATCGGCGGGCTCTACTGGCCCGACGACGGCGACGTGGACCCCAACAGCATCACCCAGGCCATGGCCATCGGCGCCAAGAAAAACGGCGCGGAATTCGCCAGCCACACCCGGGTCACCGGCATCGACCGGTCCCCCAACGACGAATGGATCGTTCACACCGACAAGGGCGACATCACCTGCGAATGGGTGGTCAATGCGGCCGGTCTCTGGGGACCCGAAGTGGCGGCCATGGTGGGGCTGGAAATCCCCTCCATCGCCGGAGAACACGCCCACATCCTGTTCGAGGCCATCGAGGCGGTGGAAAAGCGGGACAAGCTTCTGCCCCTGGTCCGGGACCCGGACCGCTCCATCTATATCCGCCAGGAGATGGACAGCCTCATCCTGGGCCTCTATGAAGACAAGGTCAAGCAATGGTATCCCAAAGGGGTGCCCTGGGATTACGCCCAGACCGAACTCCAGCCCGACATCGACCATATCGCCGATTTCATCGAGCACGGCATTCACCGGTTTCCGATCATGGGCGAGACCGGGTTCAAGCATGTCACCGTCGGCCCCATCACCTACACCCCCAACGGCGATCCGCTGGTGGGCCCGGCCTACCCGCTCAAGAATTTCTTCAACGCCTGCGGATACAGCTTCGGCATCACCCAGGCCGGCGGCATCGGCCACTATATCGCCGGCTGGATCATGGAGGGCGAACCCGAGATCGACCTCTGGCCGGTGGACAGCCGCCGGTACGGCTCCTACGCCAACTGGGCCTACATGCACGAAAAGATCGAGGACACCTATCCCCGGCTCTACGCCACCATCTTTCCCAATGACTGGCGCGGTGCGGCCCGGCCCAACCGGACCAGCCCCATCTACGAATATCAGAAACAGGCCGGGGCCTCCTTCGGGGATTACTACGGCTGGGAATGTGCCAACTACTTCACCGACACCGACGCCGACCGGATCGAAACCCCGACCTGGAAACGGAACAACGCCTTCAAGTATGTGGATGCCGAGTGCAAACATGCCATGACCCATGTGGGCCTGATCGACCTGACCCGGTTCGCCAAGACCCGGATCAGCGGGCCGGGCGCCGAGGCCTGGCTCAACAGGATGACCTGCCAGAGAGTGCCGACCCAAGACGGCCGCATCGCCCTGAGCCCCATGCTCGACTCCAAGGGCAATTTCAAGAGCGACATGACCGTCACCCGGGTCCGGGACGGGGAGTATTTCTGCGTCACCGCCAGCGTGGGCAAACGCCACGACCAGCACTGGATGATCCAGAACCTGCCGGAAGACGGCTCCGTGAAGATGGAAGACCTGACCTATCAAATGGGCTGCTTCGTCCTGGTCGGCCCCAAAAGCCGGGCGCTTCTGGAGGCCGCCTCCTACGGGGACCTCTCCAGCCAGGTCCTTCCCTTCGGCGCCAGCGCCGACATCTACGTGGGCCGCGCCAAATGCCGGGTCAACCGAATGAACTACGTGGGCGAGCTGGGGTATGAAATCTTCCATCCCATCGAGGCCCAGATTCCGGTGTTTCAGGCCCTGACCGAGGCCGGCAAGGCCTTCGATCTCAAGATGATCGGGATGTACGCCATGGATTCGATGCGCCTGGAAAAGGGCTACATGGCCTGGAAGAGCGAAATGAACGTCCACCACACCCCGCTGGAGACCAACATCGCCTGGACGGTGAAGTGGGACAAGGACTTCATCGGCAAGCAGGGGCTCGAAAAACAGAAGGTCGAGGGCCCGGCCCTGAAGCTGGTCTGCATGACGGTGGAGGCCGAGGACGCCGATCCCTTCGGCTACAACCCCGTCTACAAAGACGGCGCCTACATCGGCATGACCTCCTCCGGCGGCTACGGCCACCGGGTGGAACAATCGATCGGGCTGGGTTATGTCAAGCCGGAGCACGCGGCCCCGGGGACCCGGTTGGAGATCGAAATTCTGGGGAAAAAGCGGCCCGCTCAGGTCGTGGAGATGCCGCTGTATGACCCGAAAAACGAAAAGATGAAAGCCTGATCACACCAAGAGCGGTTTGCGGACCGAAACGGCCGGGCGGATCTCATTCCCGGCTCGACCCCGGCCGGTCCGCAAACCGCCCGTTACAACCCCTATTCAAGGAAGAGGACTGATACCATGCAGATTTACGTATGCGTCAAGCATGTTCCCGATACGGCGGCCAATATCAAGATCGTCGGAGAGACCGGCTACAATGATTCGGCATGCAAATTCATTGCAAACCCCTATGACGAGTACGCCATCGAGGCGGCGGTTCAGCTGGTGGAAAAACAGGGCGGAGAAGCGGTGGTGGTCACCGTGGGTCCCGAAGCCGCAACGGGCACTCTGCGCAGCGCTATGGCGATGGGGGCGGCCCGGGGGATTCTGGTCAAGGCCGACAGCCAGTTTCTCGACAGTGACGTCACTGCCCGGGCCCTGAAAGCGGCCATCGAGGCGGACGGCAAACAGGCCGATCTGATTCTCACCGGCAAGGGCTCGGTGGACACCGAGGGCTTCCAGACCATGTACCGGCTGGCCGGGGCTATGGGCCTGCCGGTGGTCAACGAAATCGTGAAACTGGATGTGGACGGCGGCAAGGCGACGGTGGAAAGAGAGATCGGGGCCGGTTCCAGAGAGGTGCTGGAGGCGAATCTGCCCTGCGTTCTCGGGGCCACCAAGGGGCTCAACGAACCGCGCTACCCCAAGTTTCCGGATATCATGAAGGCCAAGAAAAAGCCGGTCGACCAGAAGGCCCTGTCCGACCTGGGGATCGACCCGTCCGGCGCCAAGACCAAGCTCCTGAAGCTGGAAGCGGTGCCCGAACGGTCCGGCGCCCAGATGATCGAGGGTCCCATTCCGGACCAGGTCTCGGAGCTGGTGCGCATCCTTCGGGAAGAAGAAAAGGTCCTGTAATCATTCCACACGCATCGCGCCGCTTCGGCGCGCAGGTTAGGAGAATCTAAAATGGCCAATATCGGAGTATTGATGGAAATCGAGGGCGGGGAACTCAAGAGCACCAACTTCGGCGTGCTCACCGCCGCTCACGAACAGGGAAAAAATGATGTGTACGCCTTGCTTTTGGGCGAAAAAGCCGATCCCTTCAAGGATGCACTGGCCGTCCACGGGGCCAAGAAAATCGTGGAGATTTCGGTTTCCGGCGCGGACCTGTCCAAAAGCCCGGACCTTCAGGCCAAGGCTTTGGCCGCCGCCGTTGGCGAATATTCGCTCAGCGGGATGCTGGGCCTGGCCAGCGCCGTGGGTCGGGACCTCTTCGCCCGCATGGCCGCAGACCTGAATCTGCCGCTGGTCTCCGACGCGGTGGCCGTGGATTTCGATCAAAAGACGGTCCGCAAATCCCACTTTTCCGGCAAGACCTTCGCCACCCTTCAACTCGATGCCGAGGTGCTGCTGTGCACCATCCGGCCCAACGCCATCGAGGCCAAAGAAGCATCGGAGACGGCGGAAGTCGTCCCCTTTTCACCCTCGGTCTCCGACCCCGGCCGGGTCAAAGTGGTGGATGCCAAATTGACCGCTTCGGACAAGATGGATCTGACCGAGGCCCCGATCATCATCACCGGGGGCCGGCCCATCGGCTCGGCGGAAAACTACAAGGTCCTGGAGGAATGCGCTCAGGCCCTGGGCTCCGCCGCAGTCGGCGCCTCCCGGGCCGCGGTGGACGCCGGATACGCCCCCCATTCCATGCAGGTGGGCCAGACCGGCAAGACGGTCAGCCCCAAGCTCTACATCGGCTGCGGACTGTCCGGATCGGTGCAGCACTTCGCCGGCATGAAAACCGCCAAGGTGATCGTGGCCATCAACACCGACAAGGACGCCCCCATCTTTGAAAAATGCGACTACGGCCTTATCGGGGACCTCTTCGAGGTGGTCCCGGCGTTGACAAAAGCCCTCAAGGAATCTTAAGGTCCCGCCCGCCGGCATCGGCGGGGGAAAAACCCTTTTTTTACGCGCCACCCGGCACGGGGGCCCGACTGGAGCAGTCTGTTATGAACTATTATCTCATATTTAAATCGATTCTCATGCTGGCGGCCCTGGGGACCGCCTTTACCATTTTTTTCAAAAAGGTCGGGCATCTGTACCGCCTCATGAAGGCGGTGGAGGGGGAGAGCCGGTTTCACATAGACCGCATCAGGGACCGCATCAGGGTGCTGTTCACCGATGTGCTGAGCCAGTCCAATGTCCGGCGAAAGACCCTTCCCGGTCTGGCCCACACCCTGATCTTTTTCGGCTTTCTGGCGGTCCAGCCCCACTCCCTGGAGCTGATGATCAAAGGGGTCTTCCCTTCCTTTGAAATCGCCCATGCCGTCCCCATCCTCTGGGGGGTCTACCTGTTTATCGCCGATATCCTGGCCCCCCTGGTCCTGGTCGGCTTTGCCTATGCCCTCTACCGAAGAATGGTGGTGCGTCCCAGCTATCTGACCATCGGCAGGGATGCCATGTTGATCATCCTCTTCACCTGTGTCATCATCATCACCTTCATGTTCATCAACGCCTTTCAGGTCGTGCTGAACACCGAGTACAATTATGCGGCGGTCTTTCCGGTGTCGGCCCTGCTGGCCCGATGGTTCGACCTGGGGGCGCTCACCCAGACCCAGGCCCGAATCGGCTTCGAGTTTTTCTACTACATCCATATCGGCACCATCCTCGGGTTTCTGATCTATATTCCCGGCTCCAAGCACCTTCATCTTCTGGCCGCCGTCCCGAACGTCTTTTTAAAGCCGCTGGAGCGGGAAAAGGCGATGATCAAGACCGACATCGAGGACGAAGAGGCGGAGACCTTCGGCCTGGGCAAGGTGAGCGAACTCAACTGGAAAAACGTCCTCAATCTCTATGCCTGCACCGAGTGTGGCCGGTGCGAGGAGCAGTGCCCGGCCAGCAACACCGAAAAACCGCTCTCGCCCAAAAACGTCATCCATGACTTCAAGGTCGATCTTCTGGAGCAGGCCGAACCGGTCCTGGCCGGAAATACCGAAGCGGTCCAGCCGATCATTCGGGAGGGTTCCCCGATCACCGGCGACGTGATCTGGTCCTGCACCTCCTGCCGGGCCTGCGAGGACATCTGCCCGGTCAACATCGAACAGCTCGACTTCATTCTGGAGACCCGCAAGCACCAGGTGCTGATGGAGGCCGATTTTCCGCCGGAGCTTCAGGAGACCTTCACCAACCTGGAAAATCAGGCCAATCCCTGGGGATTCGGAAACGACACCCGGGCCGACTGGGCCAAGGGCATGGAGGTGCCGCTGGTCAGCGACCATCCCGAGGCCGAGGTGCTCTGGTATGTGGGATGCGCCGGCTCTTTCGACGACCGGGGAAAGAAGATCTCCAAGGCCCTGGCCCGGGTGCTGCAGCGGGCCGGCATCGACTTCGCCATTCTGGGGCCCGAGGAGGCCTGCAACGGCGACATGGCCCGACGGTGCGGCAACGAATACCTGGCCCAGATGCTGATTCAGCAGAATGTGGAGGTGTTGAGTCAGTACGCCCCCAAAAAGATCCTGACCGGCTGCCCCCACTGTTTTAATATCATTAAAAACGAATACCCTCAGTTCGGGGCGAGCTACCCGGTTTTCCACTACACCGAATTCCTGTTCGATCTTCACAAGCAGGGGCGTCTGGTCCCCACCGGCAAGAACTTCGGAAAACTGACCTATCACGATTCCTGCTACCTGGGCCGCTGGAACGGCATCTATGAAGCCCCCCGGAATCTGGTCGCCAGCATGAACTACCCCGGAAGATATGTGGAATTGAAACGCCACGGGGCCAAAGGCTTTTGCTGCGGCGCGGGCGGCGGTCGCATGTTTATGGAAGAAACCATCGGCAAACGCATCAACACCGACCGGGCCGAAGAGGCGGCGGCCGCAGGGGTGAATACGGTGGTCGCCGCCTGCCCCTTCTGCGCCACCATGCTCTCCGACGGCCTGATGGAAACCGAGGCGGAAGTCGAGGTCAAGGACATCGCCGAGATCATCGACGAAGCCACCGCCTAACCCGAGCGAATCCGGAGGAAAAGATGACCCTTGAAGAGAAGATCATCGGCATACTCAAAGACGCGAAGATTCCCTACGAAATTTTCGAGCATGAACCGGTCTACACCAATCCGGCCATGGCCGAGGCCCTCAATGTCTCCGAAGGCGAAACGGTCAAATCCCTGGTCCTGATGACCAAGGAAAAGGAGATGGTGGTCCTGGTGCTGCCGGGGGACAAGAAAGTGGACTGGAAAAAGGCGGCCGCCGGAATCGGCACCAAGAAGGTCTCCTTTGCCAAGCCGGAGGAGGTCCTGGACCAGGTGGGCTGCGAAGTGGGATGCGTGCCGCCCTTCGGCCAGATGGCCGACCTGCCCATCTATATGGACCCGGAACTGTCCAAGAAGGACTTTGTCTATTTCAACCCGGGGGTCCATGACAAATCGTTCAAGATCAAGGCCTGGGACCTGAAAAAGGTCGCCAATCCCAAAATGGTTTAACCCGATCGGGGCAGAAAGAAAGGGCAACCATAGAAAGGGCAACCACATGGGGTTGCCCCTACGGGTTTTCCCGAATTACCCGTGAATGGGCCGGTCGATGGCCTTGAGGGCGGTTTCGAGCATTACCTCGGCCAGGGTGGGATGGGCGTGGATGGTGTGGGCCAGCTCCGTGACCGTGACCCCCATCTTGACCGCCAGGGTCCCTTCGGCGATCAGGTCGGTGGCGTGGGGACCGATGATATGCACCCCCACCACCTTGCCGGAGTCGGCCTCGGAGATGATCTTGGCCTGCCCGGCGATATCGCCGATGACCTGGGCCTTGCCCAGGGTCCGGAACAAAACGGTGTCGGCCCGTACCGGAATTCCGGCGGCCGCGGTCTGGGCCTCGGTCAGCCCCACATCGGCCACCTCGGGGGAGGTGAAGATGCCTCCGGGCACCACGGTATAGTCCATCTTCCGGTCCCCTCCCAGGGCGTTTTCCACGGCGATCTCCCCTTCGGTGGAGGCCACGTGGGCCAGCATGATTTTGGCGGGACCGAGGATATCCCCGATGGCGAACACGTTCTCTACACTGGTCCGCATGCGGTCGTCCGCAATGATCCACCCCCGGTCGTCCGTCTGAACCCCGATGTTCTCCAGCCCGATGTTCCCGGAATTGGGTTTGCGGCCGATGCAGACCAGTATCTTCTCCACCTCGAGGGTGACCGGCTTTTGATCCCGTTCGGTGGGGGCCTCTAGAAACGGAGAGGGACCCACCGAAACCTGGAGCCCGCTGTCGGCCTTTTCGAACCCGGTGACGGTTTTGTTGACCATGAACCCGATCTTCTTCTTTTTCATCTCCCGGCCCAGGGTCTTGGAGCATTCTTCATCCACCGAGGGCAGGGGAAGCAGCCGGGGAAGGGCTTCGACCACCATCACCTTGGCGCCCAGGCCCGAGAGCATGCAGGCGAATTCGCACCCGATGACCCCGCCGCCCACGATCAGGATCGATTCGGGCACCGATTCGAGGCAGAGGGCGTGATTGCTGGAGAGAACGCTTTCTCCGTCAAAGGGCAAGGAGGGGATTTCAAGGGGCCGGGTGCCGGCGGCGATGATCAGCCGGTCCCATTCGACTTCGGTTTCTTGGCCCTCGGCGGATCGCACCAGGACCTTTCCGGCTTCTTGGATATGGGCTGCGCCCGCCAGATGGCGGACCTTGTGGCGCCGAAACAGGTCATGAATCCCCTTGGCCTGGGTGTTGATCACCGCCTCTTTCCGGGCCATCAGCCGGGCCATGTTCACCCGGGGGCCGGCCCCCGCGCCCCCGGGCAGATCGACCCCGAAGGTGTCGGCCTGGTGAAGGTTTTCGAGCATGGCGGCGGTGGTGATCATGATCTTGGAGGGGATGCACCCCCAGTTGAGGCAGGTGCCGCCCACATTCTCCTGTTCGATGACGGTCACCTCCGCCCCGAGCCGGGCCGCGGATACCGCCGCCACATAGCCGCCCGGACCCGCGCCGATGATGGTGATTCGTGTGGCCATACTGTCTCCTTTTTTTGCTGATGCTTGGGCTTTGTGATGGTTGGATGGGTTTCGCCGATTCCGATATGGAAGCGGTTTTTACTACAGAAGCCACAAAAGGTAAAGAAAATTATCGAAGCAAATTGTGGAAACATTTAAAATTAAACTTTTGAATTGATGAAATAGTAAATTCAATAAAAAAATATTGACATTTTCATCAATTTCATCCAGCATTCGTTACAAAAAACCATGCTCCCATGACCGAACCGAAAAAAACCGAACGCGCGATGAAAATCGACGAGACCAATCTGGCCATCATTCAGCACCTGCGGGACGGCCGGAAATCCTACAAGCAGATCGCCGACGACCTGGGCCTGACCGAAAACACCGTCCGGTCCCGGGTCAAAAAGCTTCTGGACAGCGACCTGCTCGATATCACGGGCCGGGTGGACCCCGAAGCGATCTCCCGGCATCAGCTGGTCATCATCGGGGTGAAGCTGGGCACCGAAAGCATGTTTGAAAAGGCCGAGGCCTTCAGCAGACTCAAGGGCGTGGTCTCGGTGGCCATCGTTACCGGCCGGTACGATCTGTTGGCCACGGTGCTGTTTCGGGAAGGGTTCGATCTACAGGATTTCTATACCGACGAGGTGGTCAAGGTGAAAGGCGTCAAGTCGATGGAGACCTTTGTGGTCTATAAAGGGTTCAACGTCAAGGTGCCCTATGTCCTTTAATAACCGCTTTCATTCAACCATCAAGGAGATGACCCATGGCAAGTGCGTCTAAAAAAACCCGGCTCCACGGTTGGCACACCGCCCACGGCGCCAATATGGCCGATTTCGGCGGGTATGAAATGCCGCTCTGGTATTCCTCGGCCAAAAACGAACACCTGGCGGTGTTGACCCAGGCCGGGACCTTCGACACCAGCCACATGGCCACTGTGCTGGTCTCGGGCGCCGAGGCCCTGGACCTGCTTCAGGTTTGCTTCACCAACGATCTGACCGCCTGCATCGGCAAAGACAAAAAACCGCTCTTTCCGGGCCGGTGCGTCTACGGCGCTTTTCTGAATGAACAGGGCCAGGTCATCGACGACGCCATCATTTTCCAGATCGCCGAGGCCGATTACATGGTGGTGGTCAACGCCGGCATGGGAACCGCCATCGCCGGCCACCTGGCGGCCCACAAGGGCGGCGCGGATATTCAGATCACTGATCTCACCGACAATCTGGGCAAAATGGACGTTCAGGGGCCGGCGGCGGCCAAGGTGATGCAAAAAATTCTGACCTCCCCGGACACCGTTTTCGACAGCATGCCCTATTTTTCTTTCAAGGGACACTTTGACGCATCCGGCCCCGGCGCAGATGCGGTGCGGCTCACCGACGGCACCCCGATTCTGCTCTCCCGAACCGGGTACACCGGCGAATTCGGATTTGAGCTCTTTACCGCGCCCGAGCATTTCGTCCATCTCTGGGAGGCGGTCCTGGCGGCCGGCGGGGAATTCAACGTTATCGCCTGCGGCCTGGCGGCCCGGGATTCCCTGCGGGCCGGTGCGGTATTGCCGCTGTCTCACCAGGATATCGGTCCCTGGCCCTTCGTCCGCCATCCCTGGCCCTTTGCCCTTCCCTATACCGGCGACCAAACCGGATTCACCAAATCCTTTGTGGGGGATCGGGCCCTGCTGTCCGCAAAGGACGCCGACTACACCTTTCCCTTTGCCGGATACGACCTGCGCAAGGTGTCTCTGCCCGCGGCGGTCCTGGATGCCGAGATCGGAAGAGCACACGTCTGAACTCCAGTCACGTGAAACGATCTC
>CAZNLT010000034.1:0-42220 GCA_964573705.1 uncultured Desulfobacterales bacterium | reverse complement strand
AATTGTAATGAAACGACAGTCGTAATATGTGTCCGCGATGATGAAAGGGTTTTCGAGGCTTCCGGCTGCAGAAAGTCAAAAGGCGCTGGGCGGCTGCGCCTCACCTTTGAAGCAATGGGACCTGGTGCAATAAAAAAGCCCTTCAAACCCAATACGGTGTGAAGGGCTGCACCCAGTTTACTTGGCCCTGTCTGGTGGTCGCGCATCCTAGGCAAGATCCTACCCTAAGCTGCAACGTATAACCACTGTCGTACACCGCGACACATATGTGAAAGGCAGGTCTTCTGACTCCCGGATCAACCTATTCTCAGCACCTTCCCATCTCACTCAGCGCAAGACAGTGGTATTCGCAGATTTCGTCCCCGGTTACAGCGGCGGGACCATCCCTGGTTTCCACAGGGTTCCCTTTTAAGCCCAAAGGCACCTTTGGCCAAGCAGTCTGCAGGAATTGAATAAAAAAGTCAAGAAAAAAAACAGAGCTGTTAGGTAACTATTAGGTAACTATAAGGCTGGCTACGCCCGCAACCAAATAAAATGACAAAGGATCGCCCAATTTGCTATAGAGCCTACGCATAAATTCGGAAGATACAAGGATCACATGCGCGATTCTGCGCATAAAATCAAAAAATTTACTCCAAGTTCTTTGACAATTCGCTGCAGGTCAGGTGGTAAGCAGCAGTACAGAGAAAAATTAGGTTAATTCCGAATTACTAGGCCCAACTGTCCTCTTGAAAGTGAGGTGAGGCAATATGAAAGCGAAATATGATTTTAGCAAAGGCAAGCGTGGTGCCGTGTTACCTCAAGCGGGGAATAAAGTTCGGATAACCATCCGGCTTGATCGTGATATTATCGATTGGTTCCGTTCCAAAGTTGAGGAACAAGGAGGGGGAAACTACCAATCGATGCTCAATGACGCACTTAGAAAACATATTGAACACCAGGATCAACCCCTTGAAGAAGTCCTTCGTCGTGTTGTACGGGAGGAGTTGCGCGCATCCCGGTAAACATATTTGAAGACACTCTGCCATTTCATGACATCGAGAGCGCCTTTAACATCCCTCCTTGGCATTCAAAAACCAGCGGTTGCGATCGAAGGCTTTTCCACCGGCGCTTCATAGCCGCAAGCGATTCAAGTGAGTGACACAAGAGAAAAGGGTAAAGAAAAATGGAACTAAGCACTTCCGCCAAACGCGTTCAGAATTTCCTCTTCGCCAAAGGATTCTCCTTCGAAGTCCAGGAACTGCCCGGTTCCACTCGCACCGCCCAGGAAGCGGCCGATCGCGTCGGATGTGCGGTCTCGCAAATCGCCAAATCCCTGGTATTCAAGGAGAAGAAAACAGACCGCCCGATTCTGGTGATCGCATCCGGGGCCAATCGCGTCGATCTCAAAAAAATCGAAAAGGCCACCGGGCTGAAACTCGGCAGAGCGGACGGGAATTTCGTGAAGGAAAGGGTCGGATTCGCCATCGGCGGGGTACCCCCGGTCGCCCATAAAGAACCCTTGGAGACGTTTTTGGATATCGATTTGCAAGAGCATGAGACCATCTGGGCCGCGGCAGGTACCCCGTTCGCCCTTTTTCAGCTCAACCCCGCCGATCTGGCGCCGCTGACCCGGGGAAAATGGATGGATTTGTCGGAAGAAAAGCAGGCCTAAGTGAATCCACGGGATAGTGCCGGGCGGTTTGAAGCGCCGGTCTATCCTTTCAACAGATCCGAAATCAAAAAAGCCAGCTCCAGGCTTTGCTGGGCATTCAGACGGGGATCGCAGGAGGTCGAATAGTTCTTGTTCAACTGGTGATCCATAATGTCCTGGGCGCCGCCGATGCACTCGGTGACGTCTTTTCCGGTCAGTTCTAGATGAACCCCGCCGGGGATGGTCCCCTCTGCATGGTGGATATCGAAAAAGTTCCGAATCTCTTCCAGAATATCCAAAAATTTTCGAGTCTTATAGTCGGATTCCGATACATAGGTGTTCCCGTGCATCGGGTCGCAGCTCCACAGCACATCGGCGCCGCTGTCTTTGACTGCGCGGATCAAGGACGGCAGATACTGTTTGATTTTATCCTTGCCGAAGCGGGTGATCAGAACGATGCGTCCCGGTTTGTTTTCGGGGTTCAGCAGATCCAGAATCCGTCTCAATTCGTCCGGATCATGCTTCGGACCGATTTTGATGCCGATGGGGTTGTGAACGCCTCTTAAGAATTCGACATGGGCCCCGTCGGGCTGTCGGGTCCGGTCTCCGATCCAGACCAGATGCGCGCTGCAATCGTACCATACCCCCGTTAGAGAATCCTGGCGGGTCAACGCGGACTCATATCCCAGCAGCAAGGCTTCATGGGAGGTGTAAAAATTCACCTCGCTCAACTGGGGCATTTTATCGGTTTCCAGGCCGATGACCTTCATAAAGGTCAATGTTTTTGAAATTTGAGAGGCCAGGGCTTCGTATGACTTGCCCTCGTTGGACTGCTTGACGAATGCCTTGTTCCATTCGTGGACTTTGTCCAGAGAGGCATACCCGCCCCTGGTAAACGCCCTTAGGATGTTGAGGCTGGCGGCGGAATGGAAGTAGCTCTCCAGCAATCGGCTGCAATCGGGCCTTCTGGCTTCAGGAGTGAATTCGATGCCGTTGATCATATCTCCCCGGAAGCTGGGCAGCTCGACCCCGTCCACGGTTTCAACCGGGCTGGATCTGGGTTTGGCGTATTGGCCGGCGATTCTTCCCACCTTGATGACCGGTTTTTCACCTGCGTAGCTCAGCACCACCGACATTTGCAGGATTACCTTCATGGTTTCACGGATGGCGGGGGCCGTGCATTCACTGAATTCCTCCGCACAATCCCCGCCCTGCAGCAGAAAGGCGTTGCCTTTGGATGCCTCCGCCAGCAGGGATTCCAGTTTTCTGATTTCACCGGCGAATACCAGGGGGGGCAGGGTGTTGATCTGGTTGATGACCCGCTCGTATTTTTCTTGATCCGGCCAATCCACCTGCTGCATGGCAGGGAACGATTTCCAGGAATTCTTATTCCATTCCGACTGTGTCATAATTCTCTTTCTGAAGCGGTTCACATGGGTCGCATTAAAAAAAGGCCGCCGTGAAAAGGCGGCGGGAACTTGCTTTTTCTCCGCCACCTGTATATTCTGCTGAAAAAACAGGGTCAAGGGTAAATGTTCATCAAATGGGCAGGCCGAGCGGCTTGCGAAAGGAGAAACCATGAGACGAATGGCCGTCATTTTATCGGTATGTGTGATGTTGGCCCTGCTCGGATGCGGGAAAAAAGAGCCCCCGCCGCGGTTTTCAAACCTGGAGGTCAGGTTCAGTGAAGGGGAGACGGAACTTTGCCAAGGCGCCAGGTGCATCGAAATCGATCCCCGTCCGGATGAGATGGAGGTGGAGAACGAATGGTTCGGCAAGGATGAAAAATCCTACAAGATTCGGCCGCTGAAAGGGCAGCCGCTTCAAGCCCTGATGGGGGAAATGGAAGCGGAGATCCTTCAGGGAGCCGACTACAAAGCGGTCCGGGACCGGGTGGAGCGCATGTACCGGCTCGAGGCGGCGCAATACCTGCTGGAGATTACGGACGAAAAGCTGGCCGTCTATAACAGCGGCAACCTGGTGTTTCTGGGCCGTCTGGAAGAAGATGAAGCGCAGAACATGGCGCGCCGCAAAAAGAAAACCATGGTCGTTGTTCCCAAAACCTCGTCCAATGTCCATGGAAACACCGCACCCGCTTCAGATTCCAGAAAACCGGCCGCCGTATCTTCTGCGCCGGCGGTTTCCAAATCCACGCCGCCGCCAGTTCCCGGGTCCGCACCCGGCATGCAGACGCAGCCGCCCAAGCCGCGGTCTTTCAGCGACAAGGTCAAAGCGAAAGTGGGCACGGGGGGCCGAATGTCGGTGGGCACCCAATCCACCAGAGACGAGGCCGGCCTCAACGTCGTCAAGGCCGAACAGAGTTTTACGGATAAAGTCAAGCAGAGCCGGGGACGCAAGAAGGCCTCCAAAATTCGGAAATACGACTCCGGATACGGAAAGGCATTTACCAGCGGTTTCGGATCGGGTTCATCGGGGTCGAGCCGGAGCAGTACTACCAGCACCAGCAGTTCGACATCCAGGTCCCGGACCCGAAAGCGGTAAGCCGATGACCGGGGCGCAGACCCCTGCCCCCCGTTCGTCAACCCATCCATTCATCCGGCGGAATATCGTCCTCCTCCTCTTCATCCCGATAGTGCCGTTTTTTCCGCACCGCCCGGATGAACCCGAAAAGGGTCGCCAATGCGGCCGCAATAAAGATGATTTCATAGAGATGGACCGCCAGGTAGACCGGCCAGGTGCTGGTCCGGCGAAGCCGCCGGTGCCACAATCGCTCCATTTCCGCCGGATAGACCCCGAGGGCGCCCTGAAAAGCGGCGTCCACGTCCTGGCCCCGGCTCAGCCGGTCGAGCAGGTTCAACACCGGTTTTTTTCCGAATTCGCTCACCATGAATTCCACGGCGCTTTTGCTTGCCTCATAGGCCAACAGCAAGGATCGCCGGCCGGCCGGGAACCGATCGGCCAGCCGGTCCAGATCCGGAGGATCTCCCGAAAGCACCGCACCCCGGAGCACATCCCACCGTTTTTGAATCAACAGCTCCGAATACCCGTCGCTCACCCACTGGGCCACCCCTTCGTTGAGCCATCGGGGAAGGCGGTCCCGGCCGATGTATCGGTGCAGCACCAGATGGACCAGTTCATGCTTCAAGGTGGCGGACAGCCTTCCCAGGTCCCCGTCCATTTTGGTCAGGTCGATCACCATCAGGGCCTTTTCACCCACCGCAAAGGCGGAAAAATAGGGATTGCCGGACATTCGTCGAAAATCCCGGCTGTCGGGGACCAGCACCACCGTCACCGGAAAATCGACCCGCCGGTTCAGGGTATGCGAAAGATCGGCCCGCACCTGAGGATATAGGCGGGCCACATCTTCCGCCGCCCCGTGAACGGCGGGGGGGTACAGAATCGTCGCCCCGGCCGCGGTCATGCGGTCGAAGGGGTCGGCTCCCAGGAGCGGAGGGCACAGGGAGCCGAAGCGGAAGATCAGAAGAAGCAGAAGCCAGAACCGAAGGGGGGAGGCAAGCCGGATGCCGGAGATCGTCGCTGAGGAGGTCAAGAAAACAGCGGTGGGGATTACACCCCTTCGACTTTCACGGTGACGGTGACATGAATGTTCAGGTCCTGAATTCTGCTGAGGGCGTCCATCAGCACCTGAAGCCCGTCTTGGGCGGCCGCCGAGGTTTCATAGGTCATTTCCCGAGGTTCGCGGGTCTTTCGAGCGGTTTTGCCCTCGGTTCCGGCGCTCCGGCGCTCCGGGGTGGTTCTTTTCCGGCGGCGGGGTTTGGATTTTTTCTTGGCTTCGGCGATATACTTGGCCAGTTCCGGCACTTCGCTCACCGCCTCCTCCAGGGTATAGCGGGCATCCCCGGTTTTTCGGGTCAGGCCGTAAGCCTTGTCTTTGGAGAGTGTCAGAAATTCATCGGCCATTTTGTAGACATAACTTTTCCCATCCCGGTTCTTGAGAATAAAATAGCCGAGGTCGCAGACATCTTCATTGGTGATTCGGCTCAACATGCTGGCCACGTCCTGTATCTTAATCTCTTTTCCCGCTGCTTCCGAGACCTTTTGGGCGATCTCGTTGCTTCGAAGGGTATCCCCGCTCATCAGGGTATTGATGATGAGTTGCACATTGCTCGGTTTTTCTTTAATCATGTTGTCCTCTATATATTGATTCATTTGAATGGTCCTTTCAGAACTTTTATCCAATCTTGGAATTGTTTACCTTTTCTCTGAGCACGTGGGAGCATTTAAAGGTCACCACCCTTCTCTGGTCCAGCATCAGGTCATCGCCGGTGGCCGGGTTGCGGCCCCGTCGCGGCTTTTTCTTTTTCACGCAGAATTTTCCGAAACCGCTGATCAGCAGATCTTCGCCTTCTTCCAGATTTCGTTTCATGATTTCCAAAAGAAGCTCTACAATATCCGCGCTCTGTTTTCTCGAAAAGGCGAGTTGTTCGGTAATATCATCTATAATCTGTGCTTTCGTCAGGGTCATAGTCTTCCTTTTTCTTTCGATTAGGATTTCAAATAGATGATGCGGATTTTCTATAGAAGTTGAACATAGGTTCATGCGACGCCTTTGTCAAGCCAAATTTTCGGATTATCAGTATTAAAATTAAAGGGATAAAAGGTATTCAGTATGCAGGGGGAGATTCATCAAATGGAAGGGAAAAACCGATTGTTTTTCAGTAGAAACGCCCCCGGTGGTAAAGGCATGGCGTAAAGAAGCAAAAAAAGCGTTTGGTTTTAACGGATTGTTCCCGAATAATACTCGATGGGGATCCATCTGAAGAAGAAAAAAAGAACGGTGAAGGGGGCACTGAAAAATGGGGGGTAACCCGGCCAAAGGAAACCGCGGCCCCTTTGACCGGGGCGGCCCGATAAATACTGTTCGCCGCTAGGACCGCTTTCGCCGACCGAACAGTGCAGGGGTTTTTACGCGCTGTAGCCGGCTTGAGCGCCACCCCTGCAATTAGGGCAAACTATAAAGCATTCCGTGCCGAGACGCAACCGGCGGAAAGGGAAAATATCCATTGTAAATGAATCCCATAGGGGGTTGGGACCAAAAAGTCATTTACTTCAAGCTGTTATGCATGGTAATGGCAATCCCCGCCCATTCGAATACGACACCGGGGGGAAATGACGGCATTCAAGTGAAATGTGTGCATGTTAATTGCTACCATTCCAGTCCACAGGTTTTAAATCCCGCCGGTCGGCGGTGCCGCCGGTTTTTTTATTCAGAGAAAGGAAAATTCCCATGCAGCCAGATATCAGCATCCTTGAATCGCTTGAAATTTTTGAAGAACTCAGCGCCGATGAGCTGGCGGAACTCAGCGCCCTGATCCATACCATGCGGGTGAGGGAAGGGGAGGTGCTGACCCGACGGGGCGACACCGCCCATACCTTCTATATCGTACTTTCCGGGAATTACATGATCTATTTCAAGGGAGGCAGGGCGTTTACCTTACACCATCGGGGCGACCTGATCGGTGTGGCTACCATTCTCACCCCCTTTCGATACCGCGGCACCACCGTGGCGCTGACCGACGGAGAGGTGCTGGCTATGGCCGGCGACAAGTTCATGGAACTTATCCAGAGCAACGCGTCTTTAGGGGATAAACTCCTGCTAAGGCTGAATGAGGTGATCCATCAGAGATCCTCGTATGTGGACGAGGCCAAGGAAGCGGAAACCCCCTGAGGCTCGGTTCAGGTATCCCTTGCACCCAGGAATTCATCAGTGGTATACGCGATGGTAAATTTTCGCCGCTTTCCGGCGAATTTTGATCGGTTTCGAGCCATTGTTGCGGTGCCCATATTTTAGATTCTGAAGAAGGAGGTTTATCATTGACTGGTCTTGAAGCGATTTCAGCCCATAACGGATGGTCTATCGCCCTCGTGGGGATTTCCATCGTCTTTACCGGCCTTGTCCTGCTGTCGCTTACCATTTCCCAACTTTATAAAGTGCTGGACATATGGGAGAAACGGGGCGCTTACTGGGAGCGATTCAGGCAGAGAAGGCTAAAGACGGGCGAGCCGGCGCCGGAAGGGGCGTGTATCTACCTTCCCCGGGATGTGAAGGAATCCGCCCGGCAATGCAAGCTTCTTGTGGAGCACCTCGGACAGCCCTTTGCCCTGCCCAAACTGCTCGAGTTTTCGGATCGTTGCGGTTTGAACCATCCCCATTCCACCATCAACGAGCTGCTTCTGGCCGAGGTCATCATTCCCGACGGAGAGGGGTTTTACCTCTGGAATGACAATGTCGAGTTCACGTCTTAACCGATCCACCGAATAAGGAGTCGAAAGAAAACTCATGGGAAATCTGTCTGATCTGATACTGCAGTTTATCGGCAATACCGGCTATTACATGCTCGATTACCGCTACCTGACCATGCTGATTGTGGGCGTCGTCTTTATCTACCTGGGCATCGCCAAACGCTATGAGCCCCTCCTTCTGATCCCCATCGGGTTCGGTATTCTGATGGGGAACATTCCGGTCTTCAAGGGATTGGGCCTGGGCATCTACGAAGACAACAGCGTGCTCCATTACCTCTACATGGGGGTCACCTCAGGGGTCTATCCGCCGCTGATCTTTCTGGGGATCGGGGCCATGACCGATTTTTCCACCATGCTCGCCCGGCCCCTGCTCATGCTTCTCGGGGCCGCGGCCCAGATGGGAATCTTTCTGACCTTCCTCGGGGCCCTGGCTTTGGGGTTTTCACCCAACGAAGCCGGCGCCATCGGAATCATCGGCGGGGCCGACGGACCCACCGCCATCTTTCTGACTGCCAAGCTGGCCCCCTACCTGATCGGACCCATCGCCGTGGCCGCCTATTCCTATATGGCCCTGGTGCCGGTGATTCAACCTCCGATTATGCGGCTGCTTACCTCCCGAAAAGAGCGGTTGATCCGAATGGAAGAGCCCCGGGAGGTGAGCAAGAAGGAAAAGATCATCTTCCCCGTCATCGGGTTTCTTCTCTGCTGCCTGCTGGCGCCGGCGGCCCTGCCGCTGTTGGGGATGCTCTTTTTCGGCAACCTCCTGAAAGAATGCGTGGTGGCTGAGCGGTTGGCGGTGGCGGCCCGCAATTCGGTGATCGACACGGTCACCATTCTGCTGGGGGTGACTGTGGGCGCCAGCACCCAGGCCGATGTCTTTCTGACGCCGCAGTCGGTGGGGATTTTCGGTCTGGGCGCGCTTTCTTTTTCCATCGCCACCGCGTCCGGCTTGCTGTTTGCCAAGTTGATGAACCTCTTTTTAAAGACCAAGATCAACCCGCTGCTGGGAGCGGCCGGGGTGTCGGCGGTGCCGGATTCGGCCCGGGTGGTCCAGCATGTGGGTCAGGAAGAGGATCCCACCAATTTTCTGCTGATGCACGCCATGGCGCCCAATGTCTCCGGGGTGATCGGGTCCGCCATCGGCGCGGGAATTCTCTGGAGTTTCATCGCCACCTAAGCTGAACGCGGGGGCGTGCCGGCCATCCCCTCGCCAAGGAATCGATGCAGTTCAGTATCCTTAAAAAATTTCTTTTCGCATTTATTCTCATTGCTCTCGTTCCCCTCCTGGTGCTCAGTCTCTACGCCCGTCAGAAACTGATCGATGTGGGAGAGAGTGCCGTTCAAAACAGCAAACAAGCGCTTTTGGACAGTTCCGCTTCCCTGCTGGAGGCCAGAGCCCGGGCCATTGCCCGTCAGGTGGAGCTGCTGCTGGAGGTTTGCGAAGACGATTTGCGGGCACTATCGCTGCTGCCGTTTGATCCGGATCTTTTTTTCGATTTCAGCCGAGCCCATCTGCGCCGTATATGGGTTCGGCGGGGAACCCCGGACCGAGTGGAAGAGGTGAAACCGCTCATCCCTCTGTACCGGGAAATCACCTACGTCGACCCCGAGGGGGTGGAACGGATTCGGGTCCATGAAAACAACATTACGGTGGCTCGGCGCCATGTCGCCCTGCCCTTTATCGGCAGTTTCGGGGAAGAAGATTACTACAATGAAGCCCGGACTCTGCCGCCCGGGGACATCTATGTGTCTCATCTGCTGGGGCGGCATGTTCGCCGGGAGGAGCAGCTTCAAGGGGCTGCGGATGTGGAAAGTGCGGTGGGCGGCGCCGAATACGAGGGGATCATTCGATTCGCCATGGCGGTCTACCGGGACGGCGCTTATGTCGGGGTGGTCTCCCTGGCCCTGGACCACCGGCATTTGATGGAATACACCCAGCATGTGTTGCCCATCGGAGACCATGAGGTGGTGTTTCCCAGCTATGAGAGCGGCAACTATGCTTTTCTGTTTGACGATGAAGGATGGATCATCACCCATCCGAAATTTTGGGATATTCGAGGATATGATCCGAATACCGGCCGTTTGATCGATCCCCAATCCCCGGATTACACCGAGGCCGCCATGAAAGCGGGCCGGTTGCCCTTCAACCTGCTCTATGTCCCCTTTATTCATGAAAACTACCAGCTGATCGCTCGCTCGGTTCTGTCCGGGGAATCGGGGGTGACCACCACCTCCAGCGTGGGGAATGTGAACCGGGTCATGGCGTTTGCCCCCATCGCCTTTGATTCGGGGGTATACCGTCGAACCGGTTTTTTCGGGGGGGTGACCCTCGGAGCCCGCAGCGATGCCTTTCACCGGCCGGTGGAAGAGACCGCCACCGCCATTCACACCGCCCTGGCCCTGACGGTTCAGCATTTCGTGTTTATCATTATCGTCACCGGCATGGTGGTGGCATTGATGGCGATTTTGCTCGCCCGAAGCTTCAGCCGCCCCATCCAAATTTTAAATCGGAAGGTTCGGGATATCGGGGCCGGGCGTTTCGACGTATCGGTAGAGATTAGGAGCCGGGATGAACTGGAGTCTCTCGGCCGAAATTTTCAGAAAATGGCCGGCCAACTCGAAAACAACCGTCGTCAGCTGGTGCAGTATCTGAGGGAGCTGGAAGAATCCAAAAAAGAAGCGGTCCGGGAACGGGATTTTATTCAGGGGGTGTTCGCCAATGTGGTGAGCGGGCTTCTGGTGATAGACCGAGATGAAACCATTACCGTGGCCAACCAGAACGCCGCACGGATTCTCGGGTATGAAGTGGCGGTGCTGAAGGGAGAATCGGTGGCCGAAGCGCTGGTCGAATATCCTGAGCTGACCGACCTGATTCGAGGGGTTTTTCAGGGCCGGGAGGCCTCGGGGGTGGATCTGGAGATCGTCACCATCGACGGGCGAAAGTATATCGAGGTCACCGCATCTTCCCTGAGAGACGCCCGTTCGGCAGACGACCGATCGGTGCTGGTGGTGATTCGGGACATTACCCATCGGAAAAAAATGGAGCAGTACCTGCGCCGGTCCGACCGGCTGGTTTCTCTGGGCACCCTGGCGGCCGGTGTGGCCCATGAGGTGCGAAACCCGCTTACCGGCATCAGCCTGATGCTGGACGATCTTCACGACCGGATGACCGACCGGCCCGGGGACCAGGGATTGATGCGGATGGCCCTGGAGGAGATGGAAAAACTGGAGACCATCGTCAATGAGCTGCTTGATTTCGCCGCCAATCCCTCCTCCCGGCATGTGCCCGTCGAGATCGGGACGGTGATCGAGAACACCCTGTTTCTGATTCAGAAGCAGTGCAAGCGGCAGCACGTGCTCCTGGTCCGGGATATCGACCCTGAGCTGCCCCCCATTCGAATGGACCCGGAAAAAATGAAGCAGGCCCTGCTCAATATTCTGCTCAACGCCCTCCATGTCATGCCCGAGGGCGGCGAGCTGCATGTCCTGGCCCTGCGCCGGGAAAATCCGGAGATGTTCACCGGCCCTCAGGAGGTCGAAATCCGCATCTGCGACACCGGTCCGGGGGTGGCGCCCGAAGACATGGATTACATCTTCGACCCGTTTTTCACCCGAACCCCGGAAGGGTCCGGGCTGGGGCTTTCCATCACCCACACCATCATCGAGGAGCACGGCGGAAAGATCATGGTGGACAGCAAGCTCGGCCGGGGCGCCTGTTTTAAAATCTTTTTTCCCCTGCCCGAGAGCGAGTCCGCGGGGAGCCCGCCGAAAGAGGAGGCCCATGCAGAAGATCCTGGTGGTGGATGACGAATCGATCATCCGCGACAACCTGGAACGGATTCTTACCGAGGAATCCTACACCGTCGTGACGGTGCCGAGCGGGGAAAAGGCCCTGTCGGTGCTGGAGGAGAATGACCTGGATGTCATGCTCCTGGACCTGAACCTGCCCGACATCTCAGGGCTGGAGGTGCTTCAGAAGGCCAAGGAGCTGGACCCGGAGTTGATGGTGATCATCATCACCGGATATGCCTCGGTGGAATCGGCGGTCAAGGCCCTTAAACTGGGGGCCTATGATTACATCAAAAAACCCTTCAAGGCGGATGTGATCAAGCTGATCGTTCGCCTGGCCTTCGACGCCCAGGACCTCAAAAAGCAGGTGGGCAATCTGGAGCGGCGGGTCAAGCCGATCCCCTCCCGGCTCAACATCATCGCCGAGAGCGAGCAGATGCAGCAGATCCTTACTCAGGTGAACGAGGTGGCGAGACACGAAGGCGCCACCATCCTCATCACCGGTGAGAGCGGCACCGGCAAGCAGGTGGTGGCCCAGTCGGTGCATATGCTGAGCCCGCGAAAGGAGAGGCCCTTTCTGGAGATCAACTGCGCGGCCCTGCCGGACAACCTGCTGGAGAGCGAGCTTTTCGGGTATGAGAAGGGGGCCTTCACCGATGCCCGCCAGCGCAAGAAGGGGCTGTTCGAGGCGGCCGAGGGGGGAACGGTATTTCTAGACGAGATCGGCGAAATGCCGCTCAATCTTCAGGCCAAGCTGCTGGGGGTGCTGGAGAAAAAGCGGTTTCGCCGCCTGGGGGGGCATCGGGACATCACCGTGGATGTCCGGATCGTGGCCGCGACCAATATCGATCCCAAAAAAGCCATTGAGGAGCGGCGATTCAGGGAAGATCTCTACTACCGGCTCAATGTCTTCCCCATCCACATTCCGCCCCTTCGGGAGCGGCCCGACGATGTGTCGGCCCTGGCCCATCTGTTTCTGTTCCAGTTCGCCCGGCAGTTCAGCAAGGCTTTCCGGGAGATCGACCCCCGGGCGGCCAAATACCTGAAGGGCTACGGATGGCCGGGCAATGTTCGGGAGCTTCGCAACGTGCTGGAGCGGATCTGCATCATGCACAACGCCGCCACCCTGCGGGTCTCGCATCTGCCCCGGGAGATCGTCTCCTATGAGGACATCGCCTCCTTTGTGGAAATACCCGAGAATGTCTTCGACATCGAGGCGGTGGTGGACGAGGTGACCTCTCAGCTCATCCGCCGGGCTATGCAAAAGGCCGAGGGCAATATCGCCAGCGCGGCCCGGCTTCTGGGGATTCCCCGGGGGACCCTGCGGTACAAGCTGAAAAAATACCGGATCGATGCATAGCTTTTTTCAGCGGCTCGCTTTCAGCAGGTCGCCGGTGCCGGCGCTTCTCACCAGAAGCACGGTGGAGAGGTTTTCGGTGAATTGGTGAATGCGGGCCGCGATCTCCGGCTCCTGCCCTTTGTCAAAGGGCCGAATCCCCAGAATCGTCAAATCGGCGTTTCGGGAGTGCTTGGCGAGAATCTCCTCGATCGGCTTGGGGGAATCCCCCAAGGCGATGACCATGACCCGGGCGTTCAGCCGCATGTCGTCGAGAAGTTTCTGGATGTTGTCATGGGCATGGCCGATGCCGCCTGGGTCCTCGATGACCTTGATGGCTCGAATGACGGCGCCGCGCCAGTCATCATTCTGAGCAATCAGGTGGGCCAGCAGCAACATCAAGTCCCTGTTTCCGCCCATGCCGCCCCACCAGATATCGATGGTGCGCCGATCCCCGAACTCCCGATCCGGGTCGGATTTGAGCAGGATCACACTGTTTCTGGAAAGCACCCGTTTGACCACCCGAAGCTGTTTTTCATACTGTTCCGCGGTGCGGCCCATGCCGAAAAGGGCGATATTGGGTTTGAGCCTGCCGATGCCGTGGGCCTGGCTGATGACGCTCACTCCTTCTTCAAAGTCTTTCACCACCTGGACCTCGGGAAAGGCGGTGACCCGATTTTCCCGAATAAAGGTCTCCAGGGTGTGCCGGGCGGTCTCGGCGGTTTTGAGGGCCTTTTCGTCTTCCGGGTCGCCCACCACCACCTGAAAAAACGTGATGATTCCGTTGCCCTTGCTCAGCCAGCAGGAGAGCCGGGAGAGGGCGGGCCGGGTGTGGGGATTTCCGGTGAAGACCATGATGTTGGGCTTCCAGTTTTTGGGGTGGGGCGGCTGCTCCTCCAGTTTGGCCAGAATGAACTGGGCCGCCGAGAAGAGAATGCCGCTTCGGGCGTCCCCCCAGTACTGGTGAAGAAACCGTTTCTTCAGTGAAAAATAGATGGCAGAGCTCACCACCACGGCGGTCAGGGTGGCCGGTATGTGAATGAGGCACATGGCGCCGTAGCAGCCGGCGGCGCCCAGAAAAGAGAGCGACCAGTGGATCCGGATGGTGGGCCGGTAACTGGGGTTTCCCGAAAGCGCCTCCAGCGCCGCGGCCAGATTGAGCATGCCGTAGGTATTCAGAAAGAACATGGAGATCACCGGCGCCACCACGTCCAGATTGCCCAGAAGAATCACCGACTGGGCGATGCCGTAGGTGATGATGACGGGGAAACGGGGTTCGACGGCGTTGCCCATCCGGCCGGCGAAAAGCCGGGGGACGATGTTGTCGAAAGAAAGCGACTGAAGCACCCGGGGGGCGCCCACCATGCTGGCCAGGCCCGAGGAAAGGGTGGCGGCCCAGACCCCGGCGTAAAAAAAGGCCGGCCATCTGGAAATTTCTTTCATCACGAATCGGTCGGTCTGAAGTTCTGCCGGGGTCGCATGGGCGGCGAACCAGACAATGGCCAGGGAATAGACCACGAAGGCGAGGCCCACGGAAAGAAGGGTGCCCCGGGGGATGGACCGCTCGGGATGTTTGAGGTCGCCGGACATGGAAATTCCCGACATGATCCCGGTGACCGCCGGAAAGAAGATGGCGAAGACCGACCAGAAGTGGTGCCCTTCGGTATAGTCGGGCCTCAGGTGCAAGGAGAGGTCCTGCTCGGTGCCGCCGGTGAAAAAGGAGACCAGGGCCAGGACCAGGGTGGCCAGGATGAAGTACTGAATCTTGACCGCGAAATCGGCGCCGATCAGGGCTACGAGGGCGAAGAGAAGGCAGGTGATGCTGGCCACATGCACCGGGTTATACTGGGGAAAGATGCCGTGGAAGGCTTCGGCGAACCCGATCAGGTAAAAGGCCACCGAAACGGCTTGAGACAGGTAGAGCGGAATCCCGATGCTGCCGCCGATTTCCGCCCCCAGGCTTCTGGAGATCATGTAATAGGCGCCCCCGGCCTCCACCCGAATGTTGGTGGCGATTCCGGAGAGCGAGAGGGCGGTAAGAAAAGTAATGGCGTTGGCGATCAGCACCATGATCAGGGCGTTGACCATGCCCGCATTGCCCACCACCCATCCGGTGCGAAGGAACAGAATAATTCCTAGGATGGTCAGGATATTGGGGGTGAAAACCCCGCCGAAGGTGCCGAAGCCGTTCTGTTTGGCGTTTTGATTCATCTTTGTCTTCTAATTCACGCGCAAATTCGATCTGAATGCCGGATCAGGGAAAGCGGCGGCGGTTCTATTTCTGCCGACCTATATCACACGATTTCGAAGAATGTAAATTTTTTCAGGTGTAGAGGCCTCTACCCTGAACTTCTTCCACACCGAATAGTACACGGTTTCGAGGAATGTAAACTCTTCAGGGGCCGGGGCTCTCTTGCTAAAATTCGCCTGAATGTGTAAATAAAGAATGAAGATCGATAACCCCACCCAACAAGGAGAGGAAGTGATGGATAGACAGGCGTTTGTGCGGCAGAAACAGATCGATGGCCAAGCGGTTGATTTTATGGATATCAACCTGCTCGAAAAAGAAGGGATCGCCGATATTCAGCGGCTCCCTTTTTCCATTCGAATATTGGTGGAAAACCTGCTGCGAAAGCTGGACGGCGGCATCGTCAAGGAGGCGGACCTGCTCAACATCGCCAAATGGCGGAAATCCTACGACGAACCGGTGGAGATTCCCTACCACCCCGGCCGGGTGCTGATGCAGGATTTCACCGGGGTCCCCGCAGTGGTGGACCTGGCGGCCATGCGCGACGCCGTCGCCAAACAAGGGGGGGACCCTCGAAAGATCAATCCGCTGATTCCGGTGGAGCTGATCGTGGACCATTCGGTGCAGGTGGACTATTTCGGCACGGTGGAAGCCCTCAAAAAAAATGTGGCCAAAGAGTATGAGCGAAACGGGGAGCGGTACGCCTTTTTGAAATGGGCCCAGAAAAGCTTCGACAACTTCCGGGTGGTGCCGCCCAACTCCGGGATCTGCCACCAGGTCAACCTGGAGCACCTGGGCCGGGTGATTACCACCGAGGGCCGAAACGGCCGAACTATCGCTTACCCCGATACCCTGGTGGGCACCGACTCCCACACCACCATGATCAACGGGGTGGGCGTCATGGGCTGGGGGGTGGGCGGCATCGAGGCCGAAGCGGTGATGCTGGGCCAGCCCTATTTCATGTCGATTCCCGAGGTGATCGGGGTGCGGATGACCGGCGCGCTTCGGCCCGGGATTACCGCCACCGATCTGGTGCTGACCGTGACCCAGATGCTGCGGGAATACCAGGTGGTGGAAAAATTCGTGGAGTTTTTCGGCCCCGGCATGAAGCAGCTCACCGTCCCCGACCGGGCCACCATCGCCAATATGAGCCCGGAATACGGCGCCACCATGGGCTTTTTTCCGGTGGATGAAAAGACGGTGGAATACCTGGAACTGACCGATCGCTCCGAACGGGCGAAAATCGTAGACACCTGCGCCCGGGAGATGGGGCTTTTTTACACCGGCGAGACCGACGACCGGGAGTACACCGATGTCCTGGAGGTGGATCTGACCGCGGTGGAGCCCTCCCTGGCCGGCCCGGCCCGGCCCCAGGACCGAATCGTGCTGCACAAGCTGGAGCGCAATTTCACCCGCCTGCTCGACTGTGAAGAGCCGGAGCCGGAACAGGAGCCGGTCTCCCGGTTTCTGGCTGAATCGGGCAACATCACCCCGGAGGAGCGGGAGATTTCATGCGACCCCACCGGCCGCCGGCGCTACACCACTTCCATCAACGGCCGGGAGGTCTCGATCGGCGACGGCAGCATCGTGATTGCGGCCATCACCTCCTGCACCAACACCTCCAATCCTTTCGTGCTGATGGGGGCGGGGCTGGTTGCCAAAAAGGCGGTGGACCGCGGCCTCAAGGTGCCGCCTCATGTCAAGACATCGCTGGCGCCGGGCTCCAAGGTGGTGATCGACTATCTGGAGGATGCCGGCCTTCTCCCCTATTTCGAAGCCCTCGGGTTTCACCCGGCCGGGTTCGGCTGCACCACCTGCATCGGCAACAGCGGCCCGCTCCATCCTCGGATCGAGCAGGTGATTCGAGAGTACGATCTGAATGTGGCCTCGGTCCTCTCCGGCAACCGGAACTTCGAAGCCCGCATTCACCAGTCCATCAAGGGCAACTATCTGGCCTCCCCGATGCTGGTGGTCGCCTTCGCCCTGGCCGGCCGCATCGACGTCAATCTGGCCAGGCGCCCGGTGGGGCTCGACCCCAACGGGGACCCGGTCTACCTGGAGGAGATCTGGCCCGAAAACGAAGAGATCGAATCCCTGGTCGAGCAGCACGTCAAGCAGGAATTTTACAACACCGAGTATGCCAAGATTTATGAAGGGGACGAGTTCTGGCAGGAGCTCAAGGTGGCCGAAAGCACCACCTATCCCTGGGACGACGCCTCCACCTACATCAAAAATCCGCCTTATTTCGAAAAATTTTCCCTCGAACTGGACAAACCCGGTGATATTCAGGACGCCCGCACCCTGCTGCTGATGGGCGATTCGGTGACCACCGACCATATTTCTCCGGCCGGGGCCATTCCCGAAGGGTATCCCGCCGGGCGCTATCTGATCGAGATGGGGGTTCAGCCCAAAGAGTTCAACTCCTACGGCTCTCGCCGCGGCAACCACGAAGTGATGATGCGGGGTACCTTCGGCAACATCCGCATCAAAAACAAGCTGGTTTCGCCCAAAGAAGGGGCCCACACCCGGAAGTTCCCCGAAGACGAGGAGATGTTCGTCTACGATGCGGCCATGAAATACGAAGACGAAGGGGTGCCGCTGCTGGTGCTCGGGGGCAAGGAATACGGCACCGGCTCTTCCCGGGACTGGGCCGCCAAGGGAACCACCCTGTTGGGCGTAAAAGCGGTCATCGCCGAATCCTACGAGCGGATTCACCGAAGCAACCTGGTCGGCATGGGGGTGCTGCCCCTTCAGTTCAAAGAAGGCGAGGGATGGGAAAAGCTCGGCCTGAAAGGCGACGAAGTCTTCACCGTCACCGGGGTGAAGGACATGAGCCCGCGCAAGACCGTGAAGGTGGCCGCCCGGAAAACAGACGGCGCCGAGATCGAATTCGAAGCCGTCGCCCGCCTCAACACCGACATCGACGTGGCCTATTTCGAACACGGCGGAATCCTGCCCTATGTGCTTCGAAAGCTGATGCAGGAGAGCTGATGCAGGAGTGATATTCAAGCCCCCTTCAGGGGGCTTGCCTCGATTCAGCCGGGGCTTCAGTCGCAGGCCCCGTGTCAGGGGAATTCTTGTTTCGGCAGACGCCATTCTGATCTCCGGAATGAAAAGCTGTGATGATTTTCCGGCTTCGCCTACTTATATTGCAAAGGGATAAAAAAACATCCATACCAAAAAATTCAAGCGAGGTGAACGCCATGAAAAAAATACCGATTTACATCCCCCTCATCGTCGCCCTGATCGCCTCCGCGCCGGCGGCGGCCGATTTCGATCATCAGCACAGTACCTGGGACCGGCTTCTGAAGGCGCACGTGAAATGGATTCAGGACGGCGCCGCATCGGTGGTGGACTACGCCGGTTTCCAAAAAGATCGGGAGACCCTGGGCCGATACCTGAATCAGCTTTCCGGGGTCTCCATGGATACCTTTCAAACCTGGAACAAGGACCGGCAGCTGGCCTTTCTGATCAACGTCTACAACGCCTTCACCGTCGAGCTGATTCTGACCGAATACCCGGATCTCGAATCGATCAAGGAACTCGGATCATTTCTGACCAGCCCCTGGAAAAAGAAGTTTTTCACCCTGTTGGGCGAAAAACGCCACCTCGACTGGGTCGAGCATGACATGATTCGACAGGACGGGCTGTACAATGACCCCCGCATCCACGCGGCGGTCAACTGCGCCTCCATCGGGTGCCCGGCCCTACGGGATGAGGCGTTCATCGCCGAGAGGCTGGACCGGCAGCTGGAGGATCAGATGCGGCGGTTTCTTCGGGACGAGAGCCGAAATCGATACAATCCCAAGACCGGTAAGCTGGAGGTATCCAAGATTTTCGATTGGTACCGGGAGGACTTCAATCGGGGGTGGATGGGATATGATTCCCTCCAAGACTTTTTTGCGAATTATGCCGATCTGCTGGCCGACAAACCGGCCCATGTGGATAAGATCAAAAACCGGCAGGTCGAAATCACTTTTCTGGATTACGACTGGGCCTTGAATGACCTCTCATGATGCTGCAACCGGATTGAGCCTGTGTCCGTTTAAAAGTGTGCCTCCTCTACAAGGAGCTTGATTTTTGCCACCATCAGACGCGGCATCCCCTCAAAATGAGGATTTAAAGCTTCTCGCCGGATTAACCGATTTCCGGGAGGGGAAAGCGATCCATTTACCGCTGCTCGGCTGGGGCTACGGTTGGCTGGCAGTGGACAAGCCTGCCGGGTTGACGGTTCACAATCTGCCGGGGCAGGATCTCTGTTCGATCGTGGAGGATGCCTTGATAAAGGACCCGATCGCCCGGGAAATCAGGTATGATCCGTCCGTCGGAATCCATCCGGTTCACCGGCTGGATCGGGAAACCAGCGGGGTGATGCTGCTGGCCTGGGATAAAACCGTTTTGAGGGAATTGTCTCTACAAATCCGGTCCGATTCAACCCGGAAACGCTATGCGGCGATCCTTCACGGCCGGTTGCCGGTTCCCGCTGATCCCGAGGTATGGATCGAATGGGACCGGCCCCTGACCAAGTCCGCCGGGGGGCGACGGGATCCGGCCGGAAAGGGGAAGCGGGTGCCGAGCCGCACCCGGGTGCGAGTGATCCGCCACACGGAACGATACACCTTGGTCACCTGTGAACTGGAAACCGGCCGAAAACACCAGATTCGCAGGCATGCCAAGCTGGCCGGCCATGCCGTGGTGGGGGATGAACGATACGGCACCAGACGATCTGTGGAATTTCTGAAACAGAAAGGGTTTGATCGCCTGGCGCTCCATGCCCGGTCTTTGACGATCCATTTGCCGGGGGAATCCTCACCCCTGGAGATTCGATCCCCGGCCTTGCCTCAAGCCATGCAATCATTGCTGGATGAGTGAAGTATGGACCGATCGGACAATCCCAAACCCCTTCCCGAGGATATCCGCTTGGCCATCGAGCGGCTGAAAAAAGTCCACGCCGGCGTCACCCATAACATCAGCCCTGAAGCCTTGTCCCGCCTGCCCGCCCATGTCCTGCGGACGGTGTTGAAGCTGAGAAAAGAATCCAAGCGAATGAGCACGCGCCTTACCGCCGCCGCCAAAATCAAAACCGCCCACCCGCGAAAAAAAGGGCTTATCCGCATTGACGAAATTCTCGAAATTCATCCCGATGAAACCCTTCGGGCCAGCCTCTCCCCGGAAGAGATGAAAGAATTGATTTACCGAAAGTGCGAACCGGATGAGGATAAGGACATCGGGTGAGAAAAGCCTTCGGACGTCTCTCACCCGCTCAGGCGGGAATCAGGGTTCCGGTTTACACCGACTCCTTCATCATCTCCATCATCTGCTGTTGCATCTTTTCAGTCACCGCCTTTCGATCATGCCCTTGGCTCAATCGCCTCCCCAGCAGTTTTCCCGCATCCACGGCGGCCTGCATCACACCCTCTTGTTTGGCCACATCGGGCGTGATTTCCGGGGTGATCTTGGCGCCTTCACCGTGAACCATGTGGATGATGCCGACCTTGCAGGTTTCGCCGTATCCGCAGGTATAGCAGGAAGCGGCGCCCTGTCCGATCACCTTCGCCACCGTCTCGATGAAGCTGTACCGAAAGAACATTTCAAGGGCGTCGGCGGGGGTCTGCCCGTCCATACCACCGACCCCGACCGCAACCCCAAGCTTCCCCCAGAGGAGGTCCCCCTCCTGGTGCCGGAACTGAAACCACCGTTCGATAAAGGCATGGGTGAGGGCGTTGAGGGTGGAATAATAATTGGGGGCGCCGATAACGTAAGCATCCGCCGTCACGATTTTTTCCCGAAGCGGGGTCATGTCGTCGGTCACCTTGCAGACATTGTCTTTGGCGCATCCCAGACAGGCGATGCAACCGGAGATGGTTTTTCCTCTCAGAGAGATCAATTCATACTCGATGCCGGTGTTTTCAAGAACCGTTTCGACCAGCCTGCAGGTGCCGGAGGTCTTCTCTTTTCGCGGGCTGCCGGATATGCCTAAAATTTTCATGGGTATCTCCTTTGTTCCGATGGGGATTTTTCCCGGTGATAAACCTTGGCCGAGGTTTTGATGAAACTTGCAGTTTGTTCATAGATATGCTTTGGTGGTTAAGTCAAGCTTCATAAAGTGGCATCCCCCCCGTACTGAAAAAGGAGGAAGCTGTGGCAATTCCGCAGAGCATCAACCGGCCCGATTCCTTGACTGATCCGCTGGCTCAGGCGGTACTGAATTCCCTTTCGGCCCATATCGCCATCCTGGATGAAAACGGCGTCATTCTGGAGACCAATCCGGCTTGGCGCGTCTATGCTGATGCGGGCGGTGCCGAAGGCGCCGTTGATTTCATCGGCGTCAACTATCTGGATATCTGCGACGCCACTACCGGACCGGATGCCGACAATGCCCTCCAGGCGGCCGCAGGGATTCGCTCGGTGATCGCCGGCGAGGCGGCGGAGTTTCTCTTTGATTATCCTTGTCACACGCCGGACGGCAAACACTGGTACTACATGCGGGTGGTGCCGATGGCCACCCGGGGACCGGTTCGGGTGGTCGTGAGCCATGAGGAGATTACGGCCTTGAAGCTGGCGGAGGAAGCCCTTCGGGACCGGGAGCAGGAGCTTCAGGATCAAGCCTTACGCCTGGAAGAGGCCAATATCGCCCTCAAGGTGCTGCTGAAGCAACGGGAGCAGGACAAATCCGATCTGGAGCAGAAGGTTCTTTCCAATGTTCGTGAAATGGTCCTGCCCTATGTGGAGCGACTCCTGTCCGCCAACCTGAAGCCCCGGGAGCGGTCTTTCGCAGAGATCATCAATGACCACCTGAACGAGATCATTTCTCCTTTCCTTCAGCGTCTTTCCGCAGCCCATATTTTTCTCACTCCCCAGGAAATGCACGTGGCCAGTCTGGTCAAAGACGGCCGCACCAGCAAGGAGATCGCGGAGATTCTCACTGTCTCGGACACCACCGTCCATTTCCACCGGAAAAACCTGCGGAAGAAGTTCGGCCTTAAAAAAACGCGGACCAATTTGAGATCGTATCTGCTGTCGCTGTCGTGATGACGGCATGACGCAGAGAATGCCATGAACAGCCGCGACCGCTTCAGGGAAACGATGAACTACGGCACTCCGGACCGCGTTCCCTATTTTGAGGAGGGGATTCGAAAAGAGGTGAATCGTGCGTGGCGGAAACAGGGAATGCCGCGCGGTACTGATCCAGAGCGGATTTTTCCGTCCGATCCCCGGGTGGAGATCGACCTCGATCTGGAGCCTCGGCCCAAACCCCGGCGGTGGCCCGTCTCCAAAGCCGACCTCAGGGACTTCCGGCGACGGTTCGATCCGGATGATCCCGGCCGACTTCCCGGAAGGTGGCCGAGGTGTGCCCGTGACTGGGAGAAGTCAAACCCGACGGTGATGCTGCGGGTCCATCGGGGGCTGTTTCTGTCCATGGGGGTTTACGGATGGGAGCGGTTTGCCGAATTGATGCGGCTCCTGATCGAGGACCCGGGCTTCGTACGGAAGGCCATGGATATTGTCGGGGAGTTTTCGGCCGCCCTGGCTGAAAAGGTCCTGCGGAACACCCCGGTGGATGCGGCCGTCTTCAGCGAACCCATCGGCGGCAATGACCGACCGCTGCTCTCGCCGCGTATGTACGAGGAGATTGTGCTTGCCAGTTATGAACCGGTGCTGACGGTGCTTCGACGATATGGCGTGAAGACCATCATCTTCCGCACCTACGCCAACGCGCGACTCCTGATTCCGACGATCCTGAAAGGAGGATTCAACTGCCTGTGGGCCTGCGAGGTCAATGTGGAGGCGATGGATTACCGAAGTATCCGGCGGGAATTCGGCCGGGATCTCCGCCTCATCGGCGGCATCGATCTGGATGCCCTGCGCCTGGGCAAGGAGGCCATCCGCCGGGAGATTCTGGAGAAGGTACCGCCGCTGATTGCGGACGGCGGGTATGTGCCGTTGGCCGACGGTCGGGTTCGGGCGGATATTTCTTTCGAGAATTATTTTTCCTATCGAGAATTGCTGCGGGAGGTGATGAAAGACCCCTTCACCGAATCTGTCCGCTCGAGGTCGTCGTAATCGGCACCGGCAGTTCCCCGCGCTGGACCCATTTCAGCATCAGCCGCAGCGTCACCGTTGACGCAATATTCCCGAGCCCCAGTCCGACGGCGCCGATCAAATTCCCGCTGATCCCCAGCACCAGTGAAATTCCCCCCGCCATGACTACGGTGGACATGAACGCCGCCTGACCGGCGATGACGGTCATCGGTTTTCGGGCCAGGGCGGCAAGCCCTTCTCCCTGGGCGCGGAAGGCCACGAACAGCGGATAGACCACCAGACTCAGAGCGGTCATCCGTACCAGTCCGATATCCACCGGCGGCAGGTTCTGCAGGCGGACATAGTAGAATTCAGCGAAACCCGGCAGAATGAAGATCAGCGGCAGCAACCCCATGACGAGCCCGGCGTATGCCGAAAACCGCAGCGTCTGGGCCCGGTTCGCCCCGGCGGAGGCAAAGGAGATCACCACCTCCTGAACCCGCGTGGCCCCGAAGGCCACCGGTGTCGCCAGCCCCAGCGCGAGGTAGTAGACCGGCAGCATCCGTTCGGGATGGGCGGCCCGGGCGATGAAGGCCCCGAGGATGATGGCCGACAGGGACAGGAGATACCCGCTGACCGAAAGCGGCAGGTTAAACAGGAATATTTCGCGCTTTTTCGGAACCGGACCCTCCTCGGATTTCAGTTCCCGAAGAGACGGCCCGGCCAGCAAGCGGGACAGGATCACCTCCACCGCCACGGGAATGCTCAGGCAGACCACGGCCCAGAGGGGCCCGACCAGACCGGCGTAGCTGAAAAGCGGGGCCAGGGCCGCGGTGAGGACGATCCGGAACAGGGTCGCCGTGCTGGCGCGGCTGGTCCGCCGCAGGTTGTACATGGCGACCTGATAGGGAATCCGCAGAAAGAAGAGAAACTGAAGCGGCGCACTGGCCAGCAGGGTAATCCGGGCCGGGATTTCGATGGACGGCGGCAGTCCGATGATCCGCCCGAAGAGCAGATGGGCCGGCAACGGTATGCTGAACAACGCCTGGACGGCCACCACCATCAGGCCAAGGAGCAGGGTCACCCGGTAGAACTGCCGGAATCCTTCCCGGCTCTGCCCGTAGACCATGCCGGTGGCGATCAGCCCGAACCCGAAGGTGCCGAGCATGAACATGACCGTATTGGCCTGGGCCAGCCCCGCCAGGTTCAGGGGACCGCCGGGGCCGCGGGAGGCGACCATGGCCACCAGCGGATAGGTGAGCCCCTGGGAGGCCGACTGGAGCGCCAGCGGTGCAAAAAAGCGGGTAAAGACTTTCCCCGATGGGATTTCAGACGTTTTTGGATGCATAGGGATATGCGGTTCGCGCATTCCGATCCGAAGGGATCATGCGCATGTCCTGACAGCCGGATAATACCAATTCGTGTGGCCGTTTATTTCCGGCAAAAATAATGGAAATTGAACGGGTCGTCGGGGATTTCCAGGACCTCGACATCGGAAAATCCCACCGTGTTCAGCATCTCCACCGCCTTTTCACGCCCCCACATCATCCCCAGTCCCGGGCCGCCGTCTACCCGGCCTACCGGCATGCAGTGCATCAGGCTGACCGTGTAGAGGAAGGGTCCCATGGGATGGTCCATGTTGTCCGCCAGATCGGTCCCGGCGGCGATGTCGATCAATGAAAACCATCCCCCCGGCTTCAGGATATGGTACACCCCTTTCAGGGCTTCCAGGGGGCGGTTCTGGTCATGGACGGCGTCGAAGGCGGTCACGTAGTCAAACTTCGCTTGGGTGGTTTCGTCTTTCATCAGCTTGGCCGCATCCCGATTGAGGAAGGATACGTTGGGCAGTTTCCGATCCGCTGCCGCATTCCGGGCGATGGACAGGGCTTCTTCCGAAATATCGAAGCCGACGAATTCGCTTTTCGGAAAAGCCTCGGCCATGAGGATCGGGGCGAGCCCTTCCCCGCATCCCAGATCGCAGACGCGAATGCCGTCATGAAGGCGGGCAACCAAATCACCGTTCTTTACACTGGGCAGGAAGGTATCCACCAATACCTGTCGGTGCTTCGCATCGGCCAGTTCGGTCATGAACGCCTGAAACTCCGGATAATGATCGTAAGTAACCCCTTCTCCGGTCTGGAACCCCTCAAGAACCGGCTTCATGGCACAGGTGGTCAGCAGGGGGATCTCCTGAGTATAGACTCCCATATTGCTGTTTCCGGCTCGGCGGGTGATCAGATCGCCGTGGGCCTTGGGCAGGAAAAACAGGTCTTCGCCGTCTCTTCCGGACGTCAGTTCGACCACACCGCCCGTGGCCATGATCCCGAGCCATTCTTTGACATAGCGCAGATCCAGTTTTGCTGCATCGGCGATAACCGTTACCGGCTGCGGGTCATCGAAGGTATCCATGACATCGAACAGCCGGGTTTTGTATCCGATGGCCATGGCCAGATTCAGGGCGCCGAAGTTCAGAATGTCGGTCATTTTCTTTGAGAAAGCATCTTTTTCGGATGATTCATTTGAAGTCATGAGTTTGCTCCCGCTGTTTATTTTAATGATGTGTGGATCGCCGAAGAGGAATAAAATACATCCCGGATAAGAAGGCAATATCTTTTCCGGGCATTGGAGAATATAACATCAAAACATTGTCTTTTCAGAGCATTCGGCATATGCTTATCATTCAGGCGCGGCCGAAACGATGATCAAAGCCGCTGATTCAGTTCAAAAAACGCCTTTGTAGGACCGGAAAAGGGAAACGCGAAAGGAAAAGGTGTCGATGGCGGAAAATGACAAAGAAATCCGCGTTCAGACCGACTGCTCCGGAATCGATTGGATTCAGGTTCGTGAGCTTCTGAAATCGGTGGAAATGGGGCATCATGAACCCGAGATGCATCAACAGGCTTTCATCAACAGCTATGCGGTGATATTCCTTCTTCAAAATGATCGCCTTTTGGGCCTGGGCCGGGCCATTTCCGACGGGATTTATCAGGCCGGGCTCTATGATATCGCGATTTTGACGGAGTTTCAGGGGCGCGGCTTCGGCCGAAAGATCGTGGAAAGTCTGATGGACCGGCTCGAGGGGATGAACGTTATCCTGTATGCAAATCCCGGTCGTGGGGGTTTTTATGAAAAGTTCGGTTTTCGAAATCTGCGAACCGGAATGATCCGGTTTAAAAATCCCGATCGAATGGCGGCCCTGGGTTTTATCGAATAGGCGGTTTGTCCGTCAGGGCGCAGATTCGCAGGAAGCGAAGTGGGCACTTCGGTTGAGGCGGGCGGTGATTCATGATATGAAAATCCAACCTGTATCATTGGCTTTTCAATTGCTTACCACCCCAGGAGGAAAAAGTGGATCGGGCGACCGGGATCTCCGCAGTTTTGCATTCGGCAGGAAAGTTCGGCAAGCGTGGTGGTGCTGCCGAACCGAAGGTGGAGATTCGGAAAATTTTGCTGTCCTATAACACCCGCCCCACACCGGAGCGGATTCACGCTCTGGCGGATTTTGGAAATGCAGCTATCGACCGAAATGCCATGGACCAGGCTTTTTCCGCTTCCGAATCGGTTACCATTCCTTCAAACCCCCTCGACTCGGGTTTTGATCCCGCTTGCCCCCGGTTGGACCTCGATACCGTCCAGTCTGCATTGGAAAATAATCCGGATAACCGCCGGTGGCTGGCCCGGGCACTGACGCGGAAGGCGGAGCAGTTGGGGCTGAATTTGTGCGAAGATTTTCTCAAGGCGGCCGACCAGCTCCTGTCCTATCTCCTTCAGGAAGCTTCCTTCTGGGAGGCGGATGCCTTTCCGCTGGACGCCATGGCGGAGCTTCCCAACCGTTACGGCTGGACCTTTTCCACCGATGCCTGGTCGCTGAGAGAGCAGCTTCGGCGGGAGGCGGGGGTGATTCGGCGTGCGTGGCGGGACCTGCGGATGTTGGCGGAAGAAGATCCCCTTTTGGTGATCCTGAACGAAAGCGCTCCCACCGATTACATGATCTGTTCAATGCCTTTAGGTGCTGCGATTTGGAACGGCCGGCCGGAACCGGAAGGGCCCCCGGTTCTTCTCTATACCGGACTTAAGATCGCTTCCTCCGAGCATCGGGCCCCGCTGGCGGGAACCCCGGAAGGAGACGGTCTGGAACAGGCCGTGGCGGTGGCGCGGGAGTTATATCGGCGCCCGGTGCTGCTCGATTTTTCCCGGCGCCGGTTTCCCCGCGCATTTCTTCGGGTCTGCCGTTTTGCTCGTCAGGCCGGCTGGCGAATCCGTCCGTTCGGAAAAGTCCGCGGCCGCACCCGTGAAAAACTGCCGGGGCCCAAATCTCCCCGCGGATTGCCGCCGCTTTCGGGTGATCCCGTTCTTCATCTGTATGACCCGTGGCCGATCTCCGATCCCGAGATCGTCCGGAATCTGGATCACCAAACCCGGTCCGCCTTTTGTAAATCACCCCCGACCAAACCCTGGCAGGATGACCGAATCGGCGCCCGCACTGAACTGGAAGCGGATGCGGACGGGGTCTACCGCACGGTGTCCGACCCCTGGGTGGTGCCTGCCTTGGGCGGTTGGGCGCGAACCGATGATCTTTTCAAAAGCCGTCTGGCACGGTTTCTTTGTTTCGATCCATCATGACTTCAAAACGGAAAGCCTGTGTTTTCGACCTGGACGGCACCCTGGATCATGCGGGGCCGGTGCAGGGCGGCCTTCCCATTTCCGGCCGAACCACCGATGCTTTTATCGCGCCGAAAACACTGGACCGGCTGGCCGCGCTTTCCCGGCAGGCCGATATTTTCATGGCCACCGGCCGCAGTGAATCCACGATTGGGGATTTTCGGAACCATTTCGAGGCGGCCGGGATTCCGATCGCCGGTTGGATTCTGGAGCACGGTGCGGTGGTGTTCGACCGGGCAGACTGGACTCGAAAGGTCCTGGAAGGGATCGACCTTCCCGGAATCTGGGACGATATCGAGCGACTCGTTCGAGAAAGAAACTTGCCTGTCGACTGTCGCTGCTACCGAACCGGACGAGAGGCGACGGTGCTGCTTTCGGGGCGGGGCGCGGTTATGGCGGAGCACCTTCTGGACCTGGCCGCCGGGGTGCTCGACGGCCGGTTCCGGTCCATCGTGGGACGCCGGAAGATGACCCTTATTCCGCTGAAGGGAGATAAATTCAGCGCTTTTTCCGCCAACTTCGGGGATTCCCATACCCTCGCCTTTGCCGCAGGCGACCAGCCGGACGACCTGACTCTGCTTCGGCAGGCCGCCTATCCGGTCATCCCGGGAAACGCATCGCCCCTGGTGAAGGAATATGTCCGAGCACGAGGCGGGTTTGTGGCCGAGGCTTCCGGACATCCGGGGACGGCTGAGATGATCGATGCCATTCTGAACCGGTTGGCGGCGGGAAGAGAGCCTCTTTCCGTTCCCGGGCCCCGTCTTCCGGCGGAGGAGACCGACGCCTTTCGTCCTTCCCGCCGGACCTATCTGGATTTACTATTCCAGCGAACCCCGCATCCGGAAGCGATTCCCGATACCGATCTGATGAGGGAATGGTCCCGGAATCTGAATCGAGGACGGGGGGTGCTGCTGGAGGTGCGGATGCGCGACTGGGGCGGGGAAATCAAGCCGCTTCGAGCGTTGCTGAACGCGATAATTCCGTACCTTCCTCATGCCCGGTGGCGCCTGGGATTCCGACCGGAGCGGACCGGGGTGGAAAACCTGCGTCGTTTTTCCCAGATTACGGATCGACTGAGTGAATTCGAAGGTCTTCCCGACGGCAGTCCGAGATTTTCGGCCCCCGGGGTACCGGGGTCGCCGCTGGTTCTCCGGGAACCGAATGCCGCATTGCTTCTGTATGATTATCCGGAAGACCTCGATCCCTGGGCCGCTTTGGCCCTTCCCCGGCTGATCACCAGGCGCCCCCGCCGTCACCGAACCTGGTTCGCCAATCCCATGCATCTCAAAATCAACGGCGCCTATGAGGGGATTCCGGCGGTTGAAAACAAGGCGGAGACGGAGGACCGCATCATGATGGCCGCCAATATCATCGGCCCTACCGATATCCGGATCGCCATACAGGGATTTCAAAAACTCCGGGATCAGGGGTTTTTCAATCGGCTCATTATCGCACCCCGGGTGGTCACCAATCCGGAGCGGAACCGGATGATACGGACGGCGGTGGAAGGAATCGGTGAACGGGCGGTTCTTTTTTCGCAGTTGAAGCCGCAGGAACCGGGTCCCCGGGTGCTGGTTGTGGACACCTACGGCGATCTGGGCCGCCTGTATGAAGGGTGTGCGGTGACCTACCTGGGGGGCGGGTTCAATCCGAGAAAGCGGGGATTCGATCCCATGGAATCCCTGGTCTGGAAGGCGCCGGTTCTGATGGGACCGGTGTATGACTACAACCGGGTATCGGTGGACGGATTGAAAAAATCGAGGTGGATAACGGTCCTGCCGGACCCCGAGAAAGCAGAGAAGGATTTTTTGAATTTTACCGAGCGGCTCCTGTCCGATCCGCCGGAGCCCACGGAATTGAACCGTTTTGTCGAGAACCGGCGAATGGACCCCCTCCGTGTGGCTGCGGAAATCATGGCCGATCTATGCGGCGTGACCGGTCCCGGCGGCCTGACCGGCCATGATTATTGGTTTGCGGAGAACCGATTCTTCGCCCGATCCGCCATTGATCCGGAGGACCTGGCGGGTGACGCTCTATGAATACCTCTCGTCCGTAAACGGCTCCAGAATTTGACCGGTGGCGGCCGCCAGGTTCTGCCAGGCCTGCCGCAAGGAGACCAGGGCCTGGGCCAGCCGACTCCGGGCTCGAATCAGGTCCCGTTGGGCCTCGTTGAGCCGAACCAGGGAAGCCTGGCCTGCGTTGTATTCTTTCTCCACCAGGTCCCGGTTCTGCCGAACCAGTTTGGCGTTTTCCCGCTGAAGCGTTACCTGCTCCTGGGCCGATTGCAATGAGGCCAGGGCCTCCCTCACATCCGAGGCCACTGAAATGCGGGTGTCCTGAAGCAGATTTTCAGCCTCGGCCAGGGCGGCACGGGCTTCCCGAAGCCGGGCGATGTTGTTTCCCCCCTCGAACAGGTTGTAGGAAAAGCTGAGAGCGACCGATCCGCCGAAATCATCCCCTTCATATCCGAGGTTATCGGCCCGTTCGCCGTCCACGGACCCGGTGAGGGCCACGGAAGGCAGAAACCGGGATTTGGCCACCCCGATCCCCGATTCGGCGCGCATCCGTTCGAATTCATCCCCGAGCAGGTCGGGGCGGTTTTGATAGGCATACAGGATGAGCGGCTCCGGCTTCGGAAGGACCAGTTCCGCCGGTTGTTCGTCAACCAGTTCCGCCAGTGCCAGATCGGGCGGGAATTCGGCTTCGGGAATGCCCATGAGGGCGGCCAAACCGTACAGGGTGATTCGGTAGGATTGCCGGGCCTGCAAGACCTCGGTCCGGGCCGAGTTGACCTGAACCTCGAAGTTGAGCACATCGCTCAGGGAGCCGGTGCCGACCTCCCGCCGGGCCCGGGCGTCCTCGGCCTGGCGCTTGTTGAAGGCTTCGTTGGCGGCGGCGATGGCCATATTTTCCCGGGCCAGTTGGGCATTGTAGTAGCTGTCGGCCACGGCCGACAGAATCAGACGGCGGGCGTCGGCCTGGGCGGCCATCGTCCCCTGTTCGGCGAACCGGGCTGCGGCGGTGCGGAATTTTCGGGCGAACCCGTCGAACAGCAGCCAGGTGGCGGAGAGG
Source organism: uncultured Desulfobacterales bacterium (assembly GCA_964573705.1). GTDB lineage: Bacteria > Desulfobacterota > Desulfobacteria > Desulfobacterales > Desulfococcaceae > JAABSQ01. The sequence goes on along the minus strand of CAZNLT010000034.1, from coordinate 11,233 downwards.
CTGGTCCGATAGATCGATTGGGGATCGTCCTGCTGAAGTTCACCGAATTCCGGGATATCCCGGAATTGAAGCTGGTTTTCCGGGGTCCACACGCGAGCCCCGGAGGCGTCGGCATCCACCGAAGGCCAGTAGGCGGACCGGGCCTGCATCACCCGGGCCCGGGCCTGGCGCACCCGGTCCAGGGCTGCGGCCAGAGACGGGTTGTCGGCCGCGGCGATCCGCTGGGCGGTTTCCAGATCCAGGACCTTCGGCAATGCCGGGTCCAGGGGATCGGGTCGGCCGATTTCAGGGTTGATTTCCTGAGCCCCCGCCATTATCGGCATCAGCAGCATACAGAGGGTCCACACTTTCAGATATCGAAAACGAAACATGCCTTGAGACTCCAACTGGTGTTTACGGAAGCGGCGGGTGAATACCCGTCTGCGCCTCCAGTGAATAAAACCCGTTCCGGAGAAAAGCTCGGGAACGCAAAGGTTCAGGTCTTTATCCGGCGGCCGATTTGGAGGCCGGCGGGCGCCGGTCCAGAGAGTAGACCTCGGCCGGGGCCGCCGGTTCGGGTCCCGATTCCGCCGGGCCGTGAGCGGGGGCGTACCGCAGCCGGGCCGGTTCCACATCCACCGGCTCCGGCCAGAACCCCCGCAGCAGACGATGGGCCAGCCGCCGCAGGTCGTTCAGGATCACCAGCAGGCTCGGGATCAGCACCAGGGTCAGCACGGTGGCGAAGAGCACCCCGGCGGCAAGCGACAGCGCCATGGGGATCAGAAACCGGGCCTGAAGATCGGTTTCGGTGATCAGGGGCGCCAGACCGCCCACGGTGCTGAGGGTGGTCAGCACGATGGCCCGCAGCCGCCGGGCGCCGCCGTTCTGGATCGCTTCCAGGAAGTCCATCCCTTCGGCCATGTTTTCGTTGATCCGCTCGATCAGCACGATGGCGTCGTTGACCACCACCCCGGTGAGGGCCACCATTCCGAAAATGGAGAGCAGGGACAGGTCATAGCCCATGATCAGGTGGCCCAGAATGGCGCCGATGATCCCGAAGGGCACCGTGAACAGAATCACGAAAGGCTGTACATAAGACCGGAACATGGTGGCGATGATGACGAAGATCCCCACCAGGGCCAGGGGGAACCCGATCAGAAGGCTCGAAAAGGATTCGCGCATCTTCTTCTTTTCGCCCTGAACCGCCACCTGAAGGTCCGGATACTTCTGCGCCAGTTTTGGAAAAAAGTCCTCCGCGATTCGGCTCAGCACCTCGTTGGCATTGGCCTTGTTGGTGTCCACCGCCGCGGAGACCGCCACCCGCCGCATGCCGTCGGTGCGGGTGATGGTGGAATAGCCGGGCGCGAACGAGATGTTCGCCACCGACAGCAGCGGCACCTCATGGCCGTGGGGAGTGCGGATGCGGATCTTTTCAAAATCCGACACCCGGCTGCGTTCTTCGGCGGTGTACCGGACCTTGACCCGGACATCGTCCCGTCCCCGCTGAAGCCGAACCGCCTCTTCGCCGTAATATCCGGCATAGACCTGGCGGGCCAGGGCATCCACGGTCAGGCCCAGGGGCCGGGCCTCGGGTTTCAATTCCAGGCGCAGTTCGTTTTTCCCGGGGGAGAAATCGGATCGGATCTGATAGACCCCGTCGAACTCCCGCAGCCGGTTCTGAAGGTCCTCGCCGGCGGCCAGAATCCGGTCCATGTCATGGCCCTGAATCCAGATTTCCACCGGTGCGCCCGGAGGGCCCGAAGACATCCCCGCAAAAGTGAGGGATTTGACCCCGGGTATGGGGCCGACCTCTTGTTCCCACATCACCTGAATGTCCTTGGAGTGGATGCCCCGTTCTTCGGAGGGCAGCAGCACCGCGTGCATGCCCCCCAGATGGGGGCCGTTGTCCGGAATCTCCCCCATGGACTGTCCCACCAGGGAGAGGCTGTTGACCAGAAGCGGTTTTCCGGAGGTGGTCTCGGTCCGCTCACTGATTCGTTCCATGGCCGCTTCGATCCGGCGCATCGCCGCCTCCGTCACTTCGGGCGGGGTTCCGTTGGGAAATTCCACGTTGGCGGTGACGATGAACCCGTCCACCTCGGGAAAGACCTCGAACTTGAGGATTCCGCCGCGCATGAACCCGACCGTCAACAGCATCACGGCGACGGCGGTGCACAGGGAGACGTACCGCCAGTGGAGGGCCTTGGCTAAAAAGGGTGCGTATACCCGCTCCGCAAACCACTCCAGCCCCCGGGCCACCGAATCATGAGCCCGGCCGATCCCGCGCCGGATTCGTCCTTTTCGGGATTGGGCCTCCGGTGCATTGGGGTCGGGCAGATGGCTCAAATGGGCCGGCAGCAGGATGAGGCACTCCACCAGTGAGATCAGAAGACAGGCGATCACCACCACCGGCAGAATCGAGATGAATTTTCCCATGATCCCGCCGATGTAGGCCAGGGGCAGAAAGGCCACGATCGTGGTGAGCACGGCGGCGATTACCGGCATCCCCACCTCGGAAACCCCCTCTACGGCGGCCTGAAGCGGTCCCTCTCCCCGCCGCCGATGGACAAAGATGGCTTCCCCCACCACGATGGCGTCGTCCACCACGATCCCCAGGACCATGATGAGGCCGAACAGGGAGATCATGTTGATGGTCGCCCCCATAGCCCAGAGAATCACCATGCCGCCGCCCAGGGAGATCGGAATGCCCATGCCGGCCCAGAAGCTGAGACGCAGATCGAGGAAAAGCCACAGCAGAAAGAAGACCAGGATCAGCCCCAGAATGCCGTTTTTGACCAGAAGATCGATCCGGTCCCGAAGCATGTCGGTGGAATCATAGATCAAGGTGATCTCGGCTCCGGGCGGAATCTCTTTTGCGGTCTTTTCGACGAACCGGTGGACCGCTTCGGAAATGGCCAGGGCGTCCTCCTCCTGGCTTTTGAGGACGTTCAGCATGGCCGATGGCTTACCGTTGACCCGGGCGATGACCGGGTCTTGGGTGAAGCCGTCGTCGATGGTCGCCAACCGGTCGAGGGTGATGATTTCTCCTTCCGGACGGGCCAGGACCACGATCTCTGACAACCCTTTGCCGGTGTATTTTCGGCCCACGGTTCGGACCCGAATCTCCTCCCCCTGAGACCGGATGGTGCCGCCGGCCATATTGAGGTTGCTGCGCCGCACGGCGCCGACCACCTGATCGAAGGTGAGCCCGTATTCCCGCAGCCGGGATTCGGAGACCTCGATCCCGATTTCATACTCCCGGGTCCCGAACACCGTGACCTGAGAGACCTCGGGCAGGGCCTGAATCTCATCCTTCATCCGTTCGGCCCATTCCTTGAGCCGCCGGTCCGACATCCGGCCGGAGAGGGCCAGCAGCACCACCGAATCCTTGATTTTCATTTCGGAGATGACCGGGTTTTCCGCATCCGGGGGAAAGGTGGAGACGGCGTTGATCTCGGTCCGGACCTCGTCCAGCACCGTTTCTACCGGATACCCTTCCCGCACCTCGATCTGAGCGGTGGCGACCCCCTCCCGGGACTGGGTGGTGTATTGCTTCACCCCCTCCATTCCCTCGACCGCCTCCTCGATCTTGCGGCTGATCCCTTCCTCCACCTCTTCGGGGTCGGCTCCGGGGTAGGGGACGGTGACCGACACCATGTCCAGGGAAAATTCGGGAAAAGTTTCCCGAAGCATGAACTTCACCGCCAGAAATCCCGACAGAAAGATCAGCAGCAGCAGGATATTGGCGAATACGGTATTCCGCGCAAAGGCGGCCAGTACGTTTTTCATGACCGATCTCCCGCCTCGGCTCCGTTCGTAATTTCCAGCAGAGCGTTTTCCAGGGGGTCGACCAGCCGGGTGACGATAACCCGGTCGCCGGCGGAGAGCCCCTCGGAGATGAAGGCGTTTTCGCCTTCGATTCGGGAGACCCGGACCGGGACGGTCCTGAGGCGGTTTTCATCGGCTACGAAGACGGTGTTTTCAAAGCTTACCGCCCACCGGGGCAGGCGAACCACCTTTTCCAGGGTTTTTCCGGGGATTTCCACTTCGCAGAACATCCCTTCCAACAAAGGAAAGTTTCCATCTGCATCCGCTGCGGACCGGTCCACTCGAACCGCCACCAGCAGGGTACGGGTCTGGGAGTCGAAGTGGATCACCCGGTGAAGCCGGCCGGTCCAGGTATGGCCTTGCCGGTCTTCGGTCCATTGAATGGTCACGGGCACCCGGTCGAGGCCGGAAAACAGGGCCGCATTTCCGGGCGTCTGCTGTTGATCGAAGCGAAGCCATTTTCGAGCATCCCGGCTGTCCAGCGGCACCCGAAGCTCCAGTACCGAATCATCGGCCAGGGTCACCGCCTTCAACCCGGGGGAGACGTATTGGCCTTCTTCAATGGAGACGGTTTTCAGGCGGCCGTCAAAGGGGGCCCGAATCTCCACCCGGTCCAGATTGGTCCGGGTCTTCTCCAGATGGGCCCGGGCCGAGGCCAGGGCGGCCTGGTTTTCCCGAATTTGCAGGGGATACACCTCCAGTTGACGGGCCAATTGGTCCACCGTATCCGCTGCCTGGTTGTAAACCTGCTCGGCCTGGTCCACCCCGGACCGGGTGCCCACGCTGTCGCGTTCATACAGGGTCTTGAGGCGCTGATATTCCGCTTCGGCCAAATCCCGGTTCCGCTTCAGGGTTTCCAGCCGGGCCTTGTCCAGGGCGAATTCTTTTTCGATTCGGGCGATGGTGTTTTCCCATTGCGTGACTTTGGCCCGGGCATCGTCATGGGCGGCCCGGTAGTCCCGGGGATCGATTCGAAAGAGGAGTTCGCCTTCGGGGATCACCTCGCCGGCTTCCAGCCGGGGATGGACCTCGATGATTCTGCCGGAGACTTCCGGAGAGATATCCACGATATCCAGGGGCCGGGCTTCGGCAAACCCGGTGATCATCACCCCCACATCCTCGGGCTCGGCGCGCAGGACTTCCACTTTCAAGGGTTTCTCCTGGTAGACCGCTTCGGCCGGCGGGGTTTTGAGGCTCGCCAGGGCCACCATGCCCGAAATCCCGGCGGCCAGCACCAGGGTGCAGAGCAGAATGCGGGTCGTCAGTTTGGTTTTAGATCCGGTTTTTATCTGAGATTCCATGGGGTTTCACCTGTCTTTATTTCTTTTGTTGTTCCGCCATCACGGTTTTGACGTGGGCCAGCACTTCGCACCATTTGCGGGTGGTTTCGGGTCCGAGCCTGTCCACCAGTTCAATAAACGAATTGAGGATTTTTCCTTCGATTTTGGCGATGTCCTCCGCAACATCGGGAGCGATGCGAACCACCACCTTGCGCCGGTCTTCCCGGCTGCGTTCCCGGGTCAGAATGCCCCGTTCCGTCAACCGGTCGACCATGGCGGATGCGGAGGGCGGGGAGACCTGGAGGGTGTCGGCCAGCTGAGTGATCGTGGCTTCGCCGAGAGAGCGAAGCGCCTTGACGGCATGCATCTGCGGAACCGACAATTCATAGAGTTCCTTTTTTTTGCGGCTGCCTGCGGCATGCCCGGCAAAAACCTGAGAGACCCGGTCATGGATCAGTTTCCCGGTCTCCATTATGTATTTGGCCTGGGTGCGGGTGTCTCCGGTCGAGATGTCCTTGATATCCTTCAAGAAATGAAGCCCTCCTAATCTTTAGCTAACAAAATGTTTAGATTGTCTAAATAATAGGCGGGCTTAATATGTGAATGGCGGGTGGGTTGTCAAGCTTTTTTTAATAGTTTAGATTTTTTTTCGGATAGCGTGGGCCCGCTGCGGACCGGGGGATATATTCCCCGGGTGAATACGCATAGCCCTCTAAATGGGCAACCACTGTATAGTTGTATGATTATAATGATGTTGCTCTTGCTGTAAAACATATTGGATCGCGTTGTTTAATTGCTTTTTTCCTAATGAGAAAACCCCGAAACCTTCTTGCCAAGTAAAAAATTTGCTGTTGGAGATGTTTTCATGATTAATAAAATGGGTACTGGCTCCTTTCTCCCTGAGCTTGATGGCTTCATTCTGGAGCCCCCTTGAGGGGGCTTTTTTGAGGTTCAGCCGGGGGATTTATCCTCCGGCCCGAATCATCGTATTCGGTAAAAACAGCACAATCTGCGTAAAAACAATCAAAACCAGAATGACCATCCGCATCGCCAGAAAGAAGGGTAGAATTCCCTTGAAGACGGTCTCCACGGGAACCTCCCTGGCCATGCCATTGAGGACGAAGACGAGGCCGGCCGTCTCAATCGGCGCGCTCTTCGATCCCATAATCCCGTCCATTTTGGCATTCTCAGGGAAAAGAGTATTGAACAATCCCATTTTTTTTGTCAAACATAGTTTTCGTTTTCGAAAAGCACCGATCCGGTTCGCGGATGAGAAAGGTTGGAAGGATACAGCATGCGGCAGCAACGGGTGGTCATCACCGGGCTCGGCACCGTCAATGCGCTGGCGGTCAACGTGCCCGGATTTGTCAGGGCATTGAAAGAGGGGGTTTGCGGGATCGGACCGGTGACGGTATTCGATACGGCCGATTTCAGGACCCATACCGGCGGCGAGGCCAAAGGGTTTTCTGCCAACGACCTGATTCCGCCGGAATTCAGAGACAGGCGGATGTCCCGCTCCGACGGGATGGCGATGGCCGCGGCCCTGGAGGCATTGAAAGACGCCGGTCTGTTTCCGTTTCCTGAAAAGGTCGCAACCGATACCGGCGTGGTGATCGGGGGCGGGGCCGGGGGCATGCTGGAGTGTGAAGCGGTCTACCGGGATTATCTTGCCGGCGGAGGAAAAAGCACCCGGCTGTCGCAGTTTTCTTCCTTTTGCTGCGCCGCTTCGGCCGACTATATCGCCGCCAAACTGGGGCTGATGGGACCGAAGACCACCTTCATGACCGCCTGCTCCTCGGGGGGCACCGCCCTCGGATACGCCCGGGACCTGATCCAAAGCGGTGCGGCCGAGGTCGTTATCGCCGGGGGCGTCGAACCCCTGTCCCGGGTCACCTACGGCGCCTTCAACGCCCTTCAGGCGGTATCCCCCGATTATCCCCGCCCCTTCGACAAGAACCGGCAGGGGATGTCCCTGGGAGAGGGGGCCGGAATGCTGATTCTGGAAACCCCGGCCCATGCTGAAAAACGAGGAGCGACCATTTACGCCGAAATCCTGGGATACGGGGTCACCTGCGACGCCCACCACATGACCGCCCCGGACCCCTCCGCCTCCGGCGCCGTTCGGTGTATGGCCGCGGCTCTGAAGGACGCCGGGGTGTCTCCGGACCGGGTCTCCTACATCAATGCCCACGGCACCGGCACCCCGGCCAATGACGTAATGGAGACCCGGGGGATCAAGGCGGTCTTCGGCAGGCGGGCTTATGACATTCCGGTCAGCTCCACCAAATCGATGCACGGCCATACCCTGGGGGCCGCCGGCGCCATCGAGGGGCTGGTCTGCGCCCTGGCCCTGGCCCACGGATTCATTCCCCCGACCATTCATCACCGGGAACCCGACCCGGAATGCGATCTCGACTATGTGGCCGAGGGGTTTCGGGAACAGCCGGTCTCTATCGCTCTGTCCAATTCCTTTGCCTTCGGGGGCAACAATACCTCGGTCGTCCTGGGCCGGTTCACCGGAAAGGGGATTCAGCATGAATAACCGCGTCGTCATCACCGGTGTGGGAATGGTGACTCCCCTGGGGGCGGGAAAGGACCCCTTTCTGAAACGGCTTCTGGCCGGAGAATCGGGGATTTCACCGATCACGTCCTTTGATACCGCCCGGTTCCGATCCAGACTGGGGGGCGAGGTTCGGGATTTTTCGCCCAAGGAGTTCATCTCCCTCAAAAACATGCGGCGGATGGACCGTCTCTCTCACCTGGCGGCCGCCTCGGCCCGCATGGCCCTGGATGATGCCGGGGTGGCGGTCGATCCTGAAAACCGGGACCGGATCGGCATAATCCTCGGGACCGCCTTCGGGTCCACCGAAGTGGCGGCCGGGTTCACCAAGACCCTTTTCGAGGAAGGCCCCAAATTCGCCAGTCCGCTTCTGGTGCCCAACACGGTGATGAACGCACCGGCCGGGCACGCCGCCATCGAACTCGGTATTCGAGGCGTCAATTCCACGGTGAATCACCGGGAAGCATCGGCCGAAACCGCCATCGCTTACGGGGCCGCCGAGATCGTCCGGGGGCGTGCCGATGTGTTGCTGGCCGGCGGGGCCGATATCCTCTCTCCTTTCTTTTTTGAGGTGCTGAGCCGTTTTCGGTCTCTGTCTCCCACCGACGGCGGTCCCGAAGGGGCGCGTCCCTTTGACGTGTCCCGAAACGGCTATGTCGCCGGTGAAGGGGCCGGGGTGGTGTGCCTGGAATCCTTTTCCAATGCGCAGGCCCGGGGGACGACCCCTTATTGTGAAATTGCGGGATGGGGCATGGGCTCCGGCCCGTCTTCCCCCACCGACTGGCCGTCGGATTCAAAGGGATCGGTCCTGGCCGTTCAAAAGGCGCTTCAGGCGGCGGATATTCCCCCGGAGAAGGTGGATGTCGTCTTTGCCGGCGCCAACGGCGGGGAAAAGCCGGACCGGCTCGAGGCCGACGCCTTGGCCAGGGTGTTCGGCAATGGCGGGGCCAAACCGTTCGTGGTGGCCATGAAAGGGGCTTTGGGAGAGAGCTTTTCCTCCGGCGGCATCCGCACGGCGGCCTTGGCCCTGTGTATGCGCGAAAAATCGCTCCCCCCGACCCTGGGTCTGATCACCCCGTTGGCGGATCTCGATTTTGCCCGGCAACCGGTGAGGGATGTCCACCTTCAATACGGGCTGGTCAATTGCATCTCCTCCGGCGGAACCTTTGTCTCGCTGGTACTGCGGAATCTTTGGTGAGAAAGCCGCTTACGTCCACCACCAAGTGAAGGAACAAAAATGAACATCGGTGAATGGATTTACAAACGGGCCCTGCTTTATCCGGAACGGCCCTTTTTGAAACAGGCCGGCGAGGGGGTCGACAACCGCCGCTTCAACCAGCAGGTCAACCGGACGGCCCATGCATTTCAGGACCTTGGAATCAACAGGGAGGACCGGGTGGCGGTGTTGATGGCCAATTCCGGTGAATTCCTGGAGGTTCTTTTCGCCTGCGCCAAGCTGGGTCTTATAATGGTTCCTTTGAACACCCAACTGGCGGTCTCTGAATTGAATGATATCCTCGAAGATGCCGATCCCCAGATCCTGATCTATACGGCGGACTTTCAGGACAAAGTCGAGCCCATCAAGACCGCCCAAACAGGGATACGGGCCTTTTTTCAACACGGGGAAGCAGGGACGGGGGCCGGTCCTGATCCCTCTTTTTCATCCCTGATCTCGACTTGTCCGTTCAGCGAACCGATCATCGAGCGGGAAGTGGATTTGCGGGATGCCTTGATGATTCTTTACACCTCGGGGACCACCGGTGATCCCAAAGGGGCGGTATTGTGCCACCAGAATTTTTTGTTCGGGGCCATCCATTCACTGATCGGCTACGGCATCGACGAGTCCTATATCTCTCTCGTGGTCGCCCCGCTTTTTCACATCGGGGCTCTGGCCGCCTCCGTGGTTCCGGTGGTCTATGCCGGCGGATCACTGTTGATCGAGTCTTTCGACAACCCTTCTGAGATCGTCGAGCTGATTGTTCGGGAGAAGGTCAACTATATGTTCGGGGTGCCGGTCATGTTCGATCTGATGACCCGGTCGCCTCGATGGGCCGAGGCCGATTTTTCCCACGTCCATTTTTTTATCGCCGGCGGCGCGCCCATGCCGGTTCCCCTGATTCGGAAATACCAGCAGGAGAAAGGAATCCGGTTTGCCCAGGGATACGGAATGACCGAAACCCTGCGCATCGCTTCCCTGGGCCTGGAGGATGCGGTGCGAAAATCGGGCTCGGTGGGCAAGGAGGTGTTCAATACCTTCATCCGGATCATGGACGAAAACGGCAATGAGGCGCCGGCGGGCGGGATCGGTGAGATTCTGGTCAAGGGGCCGACCGTTTTTCTGCGCTACTGGAACAAACCGGAAGCGACCGCTGCGGCTTTTCAGGACGGATGGTTTCGGACCGGGGATTTGGGTCGGCGGGACGAGGATCGATTTCTACATATCGTCGGCCGAAAAACCGATCTGATCATCTCCTCGGGCAGAAATATCTACGCCACCGAGGTGGAGCGTGCCATTCAGGCCCTGCCCCCGGTGGCCGAAGCTGCGGTGGTCGGGGAGCCCGACCCCAAGCGGGGGGAAGTGGTGGTCGCCTATGTGCGATTAAAGACCGAAGAAGCCCCGGAGAGATCATTGGATGCCTGGGGCTTGATCGAGGCGTTGCAGGGAAAAATCGCGGCTTTTAAGATCCCGAAGAAGGTCTGTTTTGTCTCCGATTTTCCGCGGACCGGAGCCGGAAAGATTTTGAAGCGGTGTTTGAGTCCGCAGTCCACACCTTTGAATCCGGATGGTCAGGATGAAAAAGAATGACCCGGATGTGAGGGCGGGATCAGGTTGTTTTTTCATCCTGTAAATCCTGTTGAGATTCTGGCCATCCGGATTCGAAACTTGCCTGCGAGTAGCTGAACCTTCACACAGATATGAGATGATAATGAATAAAGAGCCTTCTATGAAAAACCCATTTACGATTGATGACAGCGAAGTCCGAATTGCGGATTTTATTTCCATTGCGTATGAAAGACGCCCGGTTCAACTTTCCGAGGATGCGGTCTGGCGTCAAAAAATGCAAAAAAGCCGGGAGTATCTGGAACAGACGCTCTCGGCGGGCAGACCGGTCTACGGGGTGTCCACCGGTGTGGGGTATGATTCCTGCCGGACCGTGGCGCCGGAGGATTCCACCGACTTTGCCTACCAGATTTTCCGGCAGCATGGATGCGGGTTGGGCGAGCCCTTTTCCGAGGCGGAGGGGCGGGCCATCGTCTTTTCCCGGCTGGTCTGTCTGGCCAAGGGCTACTCCGCCGTGGGAACAGGACTGCTGGAAGCCTTCTGCGGTCTTCTCAATAAAGGCGTGATACCGGTCATCCCTTCCTTGGGGTCGGTGGGCGCCTCGGGTGATCTGACTCCGCTCTCCTATGTGGCCGCGGTCTTGGCGGGGGAGAGGGAGGCATACTATCGGGGAGAGATATTGCCGGCCCGGGAAGCCTTGCATCGGGCCGGCCTGCCGGTTTTTCGTTTCGCTCCCAAGGAAACCCTGTCCATCATGAACGGAACATCGGTGATGGCGGTGATCGGGGCGATCGCCGTCCAGGC